>CAKRPM010000137.1 GCA_934378025.1 uncultured Eubacteriales bacterium
CAGTGAAGCACGGCATATAGGATCGATCATTCGGACAAGGGCGTGCCGACACAACAATATGCTCGATTGTGCGATGCGGCATCGATGCCAAAAGCGTTTCAAAATTGCGCACATGAAGAAAAACCACATCGCTTTGACGCAGTCCGCGTTCCCCATGCGGCGGGTGCAGCACAATTCTGTTTTCCCAAATAATCCCCTCGTTTTGATCGAAAGCACAGACAGAGGTTGTATAATTGCTGGTATCAAATGATAAAATCATTTTTCTTTGCAAACTGCGGATAAAACACCGTTTACAAAGCGTCCGCAGTCTTTTCCCTCATATTTTTTTGCCAATTCAACCGCTTCGTTCATCACAACCGCTTTAGGCGTATCCGTAAAATATTTCAGCTCACACACGCCAAGACGCAATACCGCCAAAGAAACCTTGGAAATTCTGCTCAAACTCCAGTTATTCAAATTCATTTCAATGGTTGCATCAATTTCCTGCAAATTTTGATGAGTGGTTTTTACTAACGATTCAAAAAATTCGTCATGCTCCACAGCTTCATTTTCAATATAGAGCGCAAGTAGCTCATCAATATCCGTCTCTTTTTGAAAAGCGGCCGAAAAAATCAGACAAAAGGCGTTTGTCCTGGCTTCATATCGATTCATTGGTTGTCCTCAATTCTTAAAAATACGAAAAGAAAGAGTAGGCGGACACACCGCCTGCTCTTTACATTTTTTAATTACTCTTGTTCTTTTGCTTTGGGAATATCAACATTCAGGATATTCACGTTGACTGCTGCAATGGCATAACCGGTCATTTCATCGATGGCACGCATAACCTCATTTTGCACCTTGACAGCAGTTTCTTGGATTTTATGTCCGTAGGAAAGCGTAATATTCAGCTCAACGGTTACCTGCTGATCTTCGCTCAGTGCCACCGTAACCCCTTTACTGCCGTTTTTCATACCGATCAGTTCTTTGAAATTCGAGGAGAGTGTCGGTGTTAACGCATGCACACCTTCGACCGTTCCGGCGGCCTCAGCAGCGATTGTGGCAATTACGTCTTCGGAAATTTTGATTTCGCCGAATTGATTTTGAGTATCCATAGTCAAGCTCCTAACCTATATCATTTTAGACTATTATACCACACTTTTTAAAAAAAGAAATACTTTTTTAACTTTTTACTTCAACTATTTTTACCTGGCTCGGTTTAACGCCCGTTTCCGAAACAACAATTTCCTGAATTTGCGCCACCTGTTGATCCTGTAAACCCTCGCTCTGAACCACAACATTTACATTCTCATCACTGATAAAGGCTACGCAATCGGCAAAGCCCTTTGCCTTAACCAAATTTTCAATGGTCGCTTCGCTTTGATCATTTTTAGAAATGGCCAACTTTTCGGTATTCGCCTGTTGTTTGACCGCTTCCGTCGATTCCTTGGAGGCAATGACGGATTCCAATAAATCCAGTGCGTCTTCTTTCGATTGCTGGCGGGTCAAACGGGACTGTGTAAAATATTTCCCGGTATCTTCCACCGTGGTACTGACATATTGTGCTTCTCCCAGTACCTTTGAAGTTTCGGCGGGCTGACTTTTGTTTTTACTGAAACGCCAATTTAGGTATACCGAAAAGCATACCAAAACCGCAAGCCCGAAAATAAACCAGTGTTTTTTGTTAAGTTTCATAATAATTCTCCGTTCTGCCGCTGAAATATCGACAACACATCAAACGCGGCGATTAAAAAAATTGAAACCGTTTTACGCTGTTTGGTTGTTATTCCAAAGTGGATACAACGAAAACCTTATTGCTTTTGATGCCTAAAACCGTGGAAATCGCATCCAAAATATTCTTTTTAATTGTTATGTTGTCAACCCCCTTATATACCACCAAAACCCCTTGAATACGCGGAAATTTTTTGGATTCCACAACCACCTGATCTCCATCTTTTCCGTCAATTACAAGATAGTCGCGTTGCGCGCTGCTTTGCGTTTCATCATCACGAACGGTGCTGGAAACATCAGAGTTTTCAAGGTATGTGTTTTCCTCCGAGGCCGCCAGTGTGATCATGACGCTGCAATCCTCTACCGAATTTAATTTCTTAATGTTGTTTTGAAGTGTTTTTTGCAAATGAGCAACATATTGATCGGTGTCCTTCACCTCGGTTTTGCTTTTTTCTCCGCCGCCAAAAAGGCCGGAAAACAGCAAAAGCATCACGCCCGCTGCCAGGATGATAAGCGGCATTTTATATTTGGCAAGTTTTCCGTCGGAAAACAACGCGGTTAAATTGAATTTATTCAACATAGATTTTTTCCACCCCGGTTATTTTTTTCACCGCCTCTTGTACTGCCGCTGACGAGGCGGCGCTGCCCTTCAGATACAGTGCCTCAATATCATAACCGTCCCCATCGGCGCGCAAAATCACCTTGGTGCACTCGGCCGCAACGCCCTTGTCCTTTAACAATTGGCTGATGTAATCGCAAATTTGACTTTTCAGTGCCGTTTCGGTATCTTCAGAGCGATAGCTGTACTCGGGAACCTCTTGAATAATCCCCGAACGAACAAATTGATGCAATCCGCTGAATATTAAAACAATAAACAAAAAATTTAAAATGCTCTTGGCGAAACGTTCAATACCGTTTTGCGGCAGCAGCTTACCGAGTATTGAGAAAAGCAAAATGGCGACACACAGGCAAAAAGCAAGATTTTTTATTTGTTCCATCAGTTTGCTCCGAGACACATAATTAAAAAACACACAACGCTCATCATGACCGTAATCAAAAAAATATTCAGCAATATAAGGTATGCGCCTTTCATCACTTTCAGAATGGAAAGACAGTCGGTTTGATCAAATAGTTCCGACACAGCCAGTGCCACGACCAGACCGAAATACTGAAAAGCAAGTGTAACGGCCGTTCCCAAAAATATCATGGCAATGGTGCCGGCACCGATGGCCGAGACTGCGCTTTGCGTTCCCGACAGTAACGTAAACGTACCATCCAGCCCCTGCGACAGAACGCTGCCCATCATGGGGATACTTCCCGCCGCTGTCTTGAGTGCTTTGCGGGCAATATTGTCCGCCGATTTCCCCAGCATGCTCTGCAGACTGAGCGAAAATGTGAAAATCGAAAAAATTGCTCCGATTCCCCATTTAATAAATTTTTTAATCAGATCCGTCAATGCGGAGAAATGAAGCTCATCCCACAAAAACGCGCAACTGCCCACCGCAATATAAACTTGTATCAACGGCAGAAAAATGCCGCTGCTGACCGAACTCATCAAAACAGAGCTGAGAGAAATTCCGTAGGAAAACAAGGAGGCCGAAAAACTTTTTCCGCTTTCAATCAACAACGCCGATAAAATCGGGATGCATGCTTTACAAAAAACATCGATGGTTTCTATATTTTTTTGAACCGCTGCACTGCATTTTGAAAAATATCCGAAAAGGTAAAGCAGCAATACCGCATTGACCACCGATTTGACCGTTAAAACCGCCGTCCGACTGCCGACGCTTGCCGCCAGTTTATCCAATACGGAAAAAATTAAAACATATCCCAAAATGCTAAGTAAAAATTTAAAAAATTCCGGCAAGGTTTTCTCAATACTTTTCCAAAGCCAACGGCCGATATTTCGAAATGAAAATACCTGCATCAGTTGTCCCGTGTCCCGGGCGTTCTCATCGACCGAATCAAATTGGTCTGCCACTTCCTTCGGCAGTACCTCAAAAATACTGTCCGCCGCATGAACGGGAATGGTAAAGAGAACCAGAAAAAATATCGGTAATATGATTTTTAAAAACCGGATTTTTTTCATTGCAGCAGTTCACCTATCACTTTTAATACATCTTGAAAAATCGGCAGTGCCAATGCCAAAACCGAGCATTTACATGCAAATTCGAGCGCCTTGCCGAGTGTTTGATGATGATTATCCGCACAAACGCTGACGGAAAATTCCCCGAGAATACAAATTCCGATTACTTTATAAACGATGGCAAGATATCCGGAGGATAAGCCGGTTTTGCTTTCCAGCGTTTGCAGAAAATTCATAACGCTCTGAACACGCGTCAGTCCGAAAACCAAGACGCTTACAGCGCCCGCAATCAGTAAAAGAACGGAAAATCCTTTCGGCCGATCCAACAGCAACGCCGAAACACTGATCAACACACCGATCATCAAAAGCCGAACAATATTCATCAGAAACGAAACATGGTTTTTACCGTGTCAAACAGTTCGTTGACCCGATCCAAAACCAACAGTAAAACAATCACCAATCCTGCAAGCGAGGCCAGCATTGACAAATCATCCCGTCCGGACTTATTTAAAACTTGGCATACGATCGCCACCACAATGCCGA
>CAKRPM010000138.1 GCA_934378025.1 uncultured Eubacteriales bacterium
ATATAGGGGTACCGCAATATGTTCCGGATGATGAGGCATCGGGTGAAAATTTTGAATTTCAGCCATATTCCAGAGAAGAAATCGAACAATTCGCTTCAGAAAAAGATTTCGGCAAAGGTTCGATAGATGCGGAGAAGGTGGCACTGCAATACATTTATAATAATGATGAATTGGAGGAAAAATACGGGAAAGATTTTTGCGTGAGCGATTACGATGGATGGGAGGATAGCAAACCGCTTTTCTTTGTATGGTTTTATCACGGAAAGGGCGAGTATTCTGTGGTTATCGGCAATGATACATGGATAGTAAAGGTGTCAAAGGGCTGTTTTGGCAAATGGGAGGTAACCGATTGTTACCAAGGCGACCCGGAATCATCCCAAGAAGAAAAATAATCACTCTGTGATACCGACGCGGATCTGCTGCAAATGTAAATATTGTTCAAAAAGTATTTTTGAAAAGGATGGTGAAGAATGAAAAAGTTGTCTTTAATGTGTTTGGCTGCTGCTTTGATGCTATCGCTTTGCTCTTGCAGTGTTTATAAGGGGGTATATAAAGAACGGGAAGGATTATTATTTAATTATAACAATGCGACGGCAAGTAATTACAGCGGTTGGTTTACGGAAGACACTCATTGTTATTATCATGATTTTTTTATTTTTTGTAATTTGCATGTAGATACTCCGAAAGGAGGACGGCTCGTGCGTCCCGACGCCGGCAGAGTACAGACGGTTGGAGATAAACTGTATATAGCCGAGGATGGGCAGAATTGGGATCGTATTGTTCAGACGGATTTGTACGGAAATAATTCCAAAACGCTGTGCTCGGAGGAAGAATATTATAATGAGTATCTGGTGCTGGATGATTTTTTATTTACACTTGGTCGGCAGGATTATACAGGAGAACCGCAAAGCTCACTTAAAAAGGTGTCGTTGACAACGAAAGAAGTAACGGAAATTTCCGATATTTGTTGTACATTCGGAGTGGTAAACAATACTTTGATTTATGTAACGTGGGAGCAGAATATCTGCACGGTATATTCTTATCATCAAAACAAGTCGACATTTTTAGGAAAGTTCGAGTGCGTTTTAGATGGGTATTACCTCCCGATATACAAGGCCAATTTTACCAAAAATTATGTAGTTTTGAAAATAGACGATCTTAATCGTTGTTCTTCAAAGTTATTAAGGTATGATTATCAACAAAACGTTTTGGAAATCAAAGAATTCCCTTTTTATATAGAAACATTGGTGGCCTTTGATCAGTATGCGTTTTTGTCGGGAATTTATGATATGGATGAGAATTCTGATGATATAAAGTATATCTATCACATGCGTTTGGATGATTTCAGCATAAAAGAAATCGATCAAATGGAAGGGTTTGTATATTTATTTGTTATTTCTGAAAATGACGCCTATATTAAATCCACTGAGTCAGGTCTGTTTCATTATAAAAGTGACGGGACAAAAGAACCGGTTTATAAATCATAAGCTGTTTTTTACTTTCTAAGATGAATGTTGAAAAGGCTAATGTAAAAATCAAAGTAAAGCTTAGAATATCCGAAAATAAAGCTGTGGTGGAGTCACAGAACTAAAAGGGAGGTAAAATATGAAATATACACTCGACTGGCTGACCGATCCGGAGGTGTTTGCAGTCAACAGAATTGCAGCACATTCCGACCACAGAATCTATGCCAACCTTTTGGAAGCTGATGCAGACAGTTCCTCTCTGATTCAGAATCTGAACGGCACTTGGAAATTTGCTTGGGCAAAGAATTCGTCTGAATGGCAGCAAAAGTTTTATGAAGAAAGCAATGGTACTGACAATTTTGATAGTATTCAGGTTCCGGGTCACATGGAATTGCAGGGATACGGCAAACCGCAGTACGTCAACACCATTTATCCTTGGGAAGGACAGGAGCATCTCCGTCCGCCGTTTATCCCCGAAAAGGACAATCCCGTCGGCAGCTATGTCAGATATTTTGATCTAAACGATGCTCTGAAAAACAAGCGTGTATTTATTTCTTTTCAGGGTGTGGAAACTGCCATGTATGTTTGGCTGAACGGTGAATTTATCGGCTACAGTGAAGATTCTTTTACACCGTCTGAATTTGAACTGACATCGTTTCTCCGTGAGAAAAACAATAAGCTTGCTGTCGCAGTGTTCAAGAGAAGTTCTGCCAGCTGGTTGGAAGATCAGGATTTTTGGAGATTCTCCGGAATTTTCCGTGACGTATTCCTTTATGCGGCGCCGACTGCTCATGTTCGTGATATGAAAGTGATTGCAGATTATGACGGCAAAAACGGTATCTTCACTGCAACGCTCGATATTGAGGGCAAGTGTTCTGTAAAAGCGGTTCTGACGGATGAGAACGGAACAGTCATTGCCAGGTCCAATGAAAAGGAGTCCGTAAACCGGACAATTGAAAACGTCAAGCCCTGGAGTGCCGAAATACCGAATCTCTACACATTTACAGTGATTTTGACGGATGAAAACGGAAATGAGGTTGAGGTCAGCAAAACCAAAGTCGGATTTCGCCGATTTGAACTGAAAAACGGAATCATGTGCTTAAACGGAAAACGCATCATTTTTAAGGGCATCAACCGACACGAATTTAATGCAAAAACGGGCAGAGCAATCACAAAAGAAGATATGTTGTTTGACATTCGGTTTATGAAGAAAAACAATATCAATGCGGTTCGCACCTGCCATTATCCGAACAATTCTTTTTGGTATCAGCTTTGTGATGAATACGGCATCTATCTGATTGATGAAACCAATCTGGAAACTCACGGCACATGGGCGACGCATGGCGCATCGGAGCCGTCTTGGAATGTGCCCGGCTCACTTCCGGAATGGAAAGCGGTTGTGCTGGACAGAGCAAAATCGATGTATGAACGTGACAAGAATCATGCAAGCGTTCTGATTTGGTCTTGCGGAAATGAATCTTACTGCGGAGAAGATATTGCTGCAATGTCAAAATATTTCAGAAGCGTAGATCCGACAAGATTGGTGCACTACGAGGGCGTTACAAGAGTTCCGAATCATCAGTATGATTACATCACGGATATGGAAAGTCGTATGTACGCAAAACCGTGGGAAGTGGAAGAATACCTGAAGCGGAACAACGGCAGACCATATATCAGCTGTGAATATATGCACGCTATGGGCAATTCTCTTGGCGGTTTAAGTCTTTACACTGATCTTGAGGACAAATATGAAGCGTATCAAGGCGGCTTCATTTGGGACTACATCGATCAGGCAATCGAAACTAAAAATGACGACGGCAAAACGGTTCTGGCTTATGGCGGTGATTTTGAGGACAGACCAAGCGATTATGGATTCTGCACCAACGGTGTGATCTATGCCGACCGCACCTATTCTCCGAAAGTTCAGGAAATGAAGGCTCTTTACGCCAACATCAGAATGTCCATTCAAAACGGAATACTCACCGTAGAAAACCGAAATCTTTTTGCGGATACAAACAACTTGTCCTTTATCGCGCGATTGGAAAAGAACGGTGTTGTTCTGAAATCTGATACATTTTCTCTGAATGTCCCCGCAGGAGAAAGCAAGACGCTGAAACTGACACTTCACAAAACAGACGGTGCAGGAGAATATGTTTACCATGTTTCCGCAGTGACTGCGGATAAGACCTGTTGGGCAGATGCGGGTCATGAAATCGCTTTTGCACAGGAGGTATTCGAAGTAGAAGACAATCGGATTTCGGAACCCGCACTTCAAAAGCCGACTATTGTATACGGTGATGTTATCATTGGCGTTTACGGAGAAAACTTCTCGATGATGTTCGACAAAAAAGAGGGTGGCATCAGTTCACTGAAATACAATGGTTTTGAATATATTACACGCCCGCCAAGAGTGAGCTTCTGGAGAGCAATGACGGACAATGACGCCGGCGCTTCCGAACCGTACCATCTTGCACAATGGTATTCCGCAGGCAAATTTGCAAAGCGTAAAACCGTTTCATGGCTGGAACAGGAAGATGCTTTGAAAATCACATTCACGTATCAGGCTGCCTGCGTTCCGACTTTCGAGTTTACCATAATCTATACAGCATATTTTGATGGCAAACTCGGCGTATGTGTGAATTATACGGGCGTGAGCGGAATGCCTGATATGCCGGTTCTTGCACTGGACTTTAAGATGAAAAAGCAGCTTTGCAATTTCCGGTATTACGGATTCGGTCCTGATGAAAATTACATCGATCGATGCAAAGGGGCAAGACTGGGATTGTGGAAATCTACAGCAAAAGAAAATCTTTCCGGTTATCTCAATCCGCAGGAATGCGGCAACCGTAC
>CAKRPM010000139.1 GCA_934378025.1 uncultured Eubacteriales bacterium
ATGTGCTCTGCCCGACGGATACAATGGCCGCACCGATCAGGCCGACTACGGTCGGCCGCAAACCGCCCATGCAGCCGCGCACCGCGCGGCTTTTTTGAAATTTTTGATAGCACTTTGCCACCGCCAAAATGATGATAAACGAGGGCAGCACCACGCCCAGCGTTGCGCACAGCGCGCCCCAAAAACCGGCGGTGTGCGAACCGACAAATGTGGCGCAGTTGACGGCAAAGGGGCCGGGTGTGCTTTCGCTGACGGCAATGAAATTGACCAATTCTTCCAAATCGGCCCAGCCGCGGCGCACAACCTCCTCTTCAATCATCGGCAGCATGGCGTACCCGCCGCCGAATGTGAACAATCCGATTTTAAAAAATACCCAAAACAGTGATAAACAAGTCATTTTTTTCTCTCCTTGCTGCCCGATACGGCAAAATGTGTTGTATAGAATATCGACCCCCGCAGCGCAATTATTTTTTGTGCGGTTTGTTTTGCTTTGTCCTTTTGTTTTAGAAAAAACTTTAAATCTCTGCGGCGCGGGCGTTTCTTGCGCGGTTGCTTCGCTTCAACCCCTGTGCTTTTTATAAAAGCATTTTGACCCGCGCGGTGCGATTATTTTTTTGTGGGTCGATACGGGTGCTCCTTTGTTTTTAAAACAAATTCGACTCCAACGTTTTTTCCGCCGTTTGCTGCGCGGTAAAATGTGCTGCGCAAAAGCGGCTTTGTTTTCCGCCGCAGCCACTATTTTTTCGCGCGGTGTGATTTGCTTCGTTTTTTGCTTTAGAAAAAACTTTAAATCTCCGCGGCGCGATGCGGTTCTCTCTTTGTTCGGTGTAATCTTTTGTTTTAGAAAAATTTTTAATTTCCGCAGTGCGGCTTTTTCTTTGTAAACTCCTTTTGCTTTAGAAACAAATTGATTTAACAGACGGCTGCCGTTTTACCCCACGCGGCGGGCGGCAATGAGGGAGGAAAGCAGGCCGATCAACGCGCACAGCACGAGGATGATAAAGACATTTACATCGAAAACCGCCGTGGCGATAAAGGCGGCAGCCATCAGGATGTAGGCCACCACGCCCTTCGGACAGGCGCGGTACATGTTTACCAGTGCCTTGCACAGCAGGGCCAACACCCCGGCGCGCAGGCCGAAAAATGCGTACCGCACGGCGCGGAAGTTTTGCACCCGGCGCAGCAGATCGGACAGCAGTAAAATGATCAAAAACGAGGGCAGCACCACGCCCAGCGTTGCACAAAACGCCCCCCCAAAACCCGCGACTTTACAGCCGACAAAGGTGGCGCTGTTGATGGCGATGGGGCCGGGGGTGGACTCCGCAATGGCCACCATATCCAGCAAATCCTCTTCGGTGATCCAGCGCCGCCGCTCGACAACTTCGCGCCGGATCAGCTCGATCATGGCGTACCCGCCGCCGAAGGTAAAGGCGCCGATTTTTAAAAAGGCGATAAACAGCGCCAAAAGCTTTTGTTTCTTTTCCATGGGACTTCCTTTCTTTTTTTATGGAAAGGCGCGAAAGCGAACCTTTCCAAATCAATAATCATATACTGTGGCAGATGATTTCTCAGAGGGGATGAAATGTTGTGAAAATCGGTTTATTTGCGGCCGATGCCAGACAGAGGGCGGTTTTTGACGCATTTGCGGCACGCAGCTTAAAGCCTGAATGGATCGGATCGGAGTTTGACGCGCAGGCGTATGATTTTACGGTGTTGCCGATGCCGGTTTCGACGGACGGCAAAACGCTTTATGAAAACGGCAGAAGCCTGAATGCTTTGCTGCAAAAGCTGTCGGGTACGCTCGCCTTCGGCGGGCGGGTCAGCCGCGAAGTGGAGGCGCTGGCACAGCAAAACAATGTGCGACTGGTGGATTATTTTCAGCGCGAAGAAATGACGGTGCGCAATGTCATCCCCACCGTGGAGGGAGCACTGCAAATTGCCATGGAACAAACCGACTTTACCCTGCATGGCAGTCATGTGCTGGTTTGCGGTTACGGTCGGATCGGCAAGCTGCTGGCGCTGCGGTTGCAAAGCTTGGGCGCGGTGGTGTCCGTGTCGGCGCGCAAGGCGCGCGATCTTGCCTGGTGCGAGGCGCTGGGCTTTATTCCGGTGCCGATGAATGCACTGCGAGGGGCATTGCCGAAACAACAGATTATTTTCAGCACGGTTCCGGCACTGATTTTGGATCGGGAACGGCTGGCCAGGGTGTCGCCTGCTGCATTGATGATTGACCTTGCTTCCGCCCCCGGCAGTATCGATTACGAAAAGGCGGCGGCTTTCGGTCTGCGCGCCGTCAGCGCTTTGGCGTTGCCCGGAAAAGTGGCGCCGAAAACAGCGGGAGAGATCATCGCCAAAACGATTTTGGAAATTTATAAGGAGGACACCTATGGCGGATAAATTACGGCTGGGCGTATGCCTGTGCGGTTCTTTTTGCACATTTTCTCAGGTGATCCCTCAAATTCGCAATCTTACCGAGGTGTATGACGTAACGCCGATTATGTCCGAGGCAGCATATCAAACGGATACAAGATTCGGAAAAGCCGAGGATTTTATCAGAGAACTGGAGGAAATGAGCGGCAAAAAAGTGCTGCATACCATTGCCCAGACAGAGCCGATCGGACCGAAAGGCTTGCTGGATATTTTGCTGGTGGCACCCGCAACGGGGAACACGCTGGCCAAACTTTCCTGCGGCATTGCCGACAGCGCCGTGACCCTGGCGGTCAAAGCGCATTTACGGAATGAACGGCCGGTCATTCTCGCCCCCTCCACCAACGACGCGTTGGGCGGTGCGGCGAAAAACATCGGTGCCTTGATGGATCATAAGCACGTCTATTTTGTTCCGTTTCGGCAGGATCATCCGAGTGGGAAGCCGCGCAGTATGGTGGCGGACATGACCCTTTTGTTGCCGACGGTACGTGCGGTCGAAGCGGGAGAGCAAATTCAACCGATCATTTTGGGACATAAAAAATGAGGAAGCCTTAAAAAATACGCCCCGTCGGACGGCGGGGCGTAAAATTTTATTGATCCAGCTTTTCAGCCAGCGGATCCAGTGCGTCGGACTCAAACAGTTCGATCAGGCCGCTGTCCGCCGCGCGGGCAATATCGGGATCGATGGGGAGTTTTCCGAGCAGGGGCAAATGGTGTGCCTCCAAAATGCTCTCAATATTGCTTTTCCCGAAAATTTCGGTTTTCTTATGACAATCTTTACATTCAAAATAGCTGTAGTTTTCCACGACGCCGACGATCGGCACGTTCATCATTTCCGCCATTTTCACCGCCTTGCCGACAATGGTGGAGACCAGTTGTTGGGGCGAGGTGATGACGATAATGCCGTCGACCGGAAGACTTTGAAATACCGTCAGCGGTACATCGCCGGTGCCCGGCGGCATGTCCACAAACATATAGTCAATATCCTTCCAAATCGTATCGGTCCAAAACTGGCTGACGGCGCCCGAAATGACCGGCCCCCGCCAAACCACGGGATCGTCGGCATTGGGCAGCAGCAAATTGATGCTCATAATTTCGATGCCGCTTTTGCTTTTGGCAGGCAGCATTTTGTCCTCAAAGCTTTCCACCTTATCGGTGATACCGAACATGGCGGGAATGGACGGTCCGGTGATATCGGCGTCCAAAATCGCGGTTTTATGCCCTCTGCGGTTCATGGCGACCGCCAACATCGAGGTGACGGTGCTTTTGCCCACACCGCCCTTGCCGCTGACCACGGCATATACTTTTTTTACACGGCTCAGCTCGTTTAACGGCTTGAGCAGACTTTCCTGTTCTTGACTGCCGCAGCCTGCGCCGCAGCTTTCGCAATCATGTGTGCAACCCATTGTTTTTATGCTCCGTTCCGCCGCAAAAGCGGCTGTAAATATAATATCTATAGCAATTTTACTCTCTTTTCAATCTCTTGTCAAGGCTATTGATTTTATCTTTTTCCTGTGATAAAATAGAAAAGAATTGATCAAAAGGAGAGCAAAATGGACAAGAAAGAAATATTAAAGGAAATTAAATGCTTTATACTGGATATGGACGGTACGATTTATTTGGGCGGGAAGCTGATCCCCGGTGCGGACGAATTTATTCGTTGTCTGAAACCGTTTGGATTGGATCATTATTTTTATACCAATAACTCCTCCAAAAACGTGCCCTTTTATGAGGAAAAGCTTCGCAAAATGAATGTACCGGGCGGGGACGGCAAAGTGATGATCTCCAACGCCGTTATTTTGCGCTATATCACCAAAAATATGCCGGACGCACGCG
>CAKRPM010000140.1 GCA_934378025.1 uncultured Eubacteriales bacterium
AATATTTCTGGCAAATTCAATCACCATGATTTGCATGCCCAGGCAAATGCCCAGTACCGGAATGTTGTGGGTACGTGCAAATTTGGCCGTGGTAATTTTTCCTTCAATGCCGCGGTTGCCGAATCCGCCCGGGATCACAATCCCGGCAACGCCTTCCAGGCGCTCGGCGACGGTTTCTTCATTGACGGTTTCGCTGTCCACCCAATCGATAGCGACGCGGGTGCCGTATTCGTATCCCGCGTGCCGCAGTGCCTCCGCCACCGAAAGATAGGCGTCGTGCAGCTGCACATATTTTCCGACAATGGCGATGCGGATGGTTTTGGTGCGGTTGTGAATACGATCAATTAGGGCGTTCCATTCGGTCAGATCCGGGGCGGGGGCGTCGATGCCCAGCTCACGGCATACAATGTCGGAAAAATGATGTTTTTCCAGCATCAGCGGCGCCTCGTACAATACGGGAATGGTAAGGTTTTCGATTACGCAGTCCGGTTTAACCGTGCAGAACAGCGCAATTTTTTTGAAAATGGAGGCCTCCAGCGGTTGATCGCACCGCAGCACGATGATATCGGGGGCGATGCCCATGCCTTGCAGTTCTTTTACGGAGTGCTGCGTGGGCTTTGACTTATGTTCGTCCGATCCGCTGAGGAAGGGCACCAGCGTAACATGAATGTACAGTGCGTTTTCCCGCCCGATTTCCAAACCAACCTGGCGAATGGCTTCCAAAAACGGCTGCGATTCGATATCGCCGGTGGTGCCGCCGATTTCGGTAATGACAACGTCCGCCTGGGTTTTGCGGCCGACGCTGTAAATGAAGTTTTTGATTTCGCCGGTGATGTGGGGGATGACCTGTACCGTTTCGCCCAGATATTCGCCGCGGCGCTCTTTATTCAGCACGTTCCAGTAGACCTTTCCGGTGGTTAGGTTGGAATACTTGTTCAGATTTTCGTCAATAAAACGCTCGTAATGTCCCAGATCCAAATCGGTTTCCGCGCCGTCTTCCGTAACGTAAACCTCACCGTGTTGATACGGGCTCATCGTACCGGGGTCGACATTGATGTACGGATCCAGCTTTTGCGCCGCCACCTTCAGTCCTCTGGCCTTTAAAAGTCTTCCGAGGGATGCTGCCGTAATGCCTTTTCCAAGCCCCGATACAACACCGCCTGTTACAAAGATATACTTTGTCATGATCTCCGCTCCTTAATTTTTATCGTATTTATCTATAATTCTTGAGGCAATCTCCCGCCGTTTTACACAGGCGTCCATGGCATGCCGCTCAATATAGCGATGCGCCTCCGCTTCCGTCATTTTCATTTGATCGATCAGCAGCAGCTTGGCATGTGCCACCAAACGGATTTCCTCCATTTTGCTCTCCAGCGTTGCCGTCTTGCGTTCCAGCGCCCGCAGCTTAAAGCGGGCGGCAGACAGCAAATGAAGCGCCTGCAGCACATGGGTGGCCGAAAGCGGTTTGGCCAGCGTCAGCACCCCGGTTTGCTCCGTGCGGTAAATGACTTGCTCATAAGCGTCGCCTTTTACAATAAGCAGTACGCCCACATCGCTGTCCGCCGCCACGTCCAGGGCCATTTGCAATCCGAAATCGTCCCGCAGCGGTGTGTTGATGATGAGAACATCCGCCTCCCGTTCGGACAAAAATCGCCTGGCTTCCTCCGAACTGTTAAAAACCGCGGCAATTTCAAATCGGTGCTTGGCCAGTAAATCCCGAAAATATTCGCTTCCCTTGTCGGAACCGGATACGATCACGGCGCGCTCTTTGGTTTGTTGAATTGTCACGATTTCACCGTCCTTTCGAAAAAACTACGCTTAGCAGTCAATTTTCAAAAAAGGATGTCGGCAAAACGCTCTTTACAAATTCGCTTTGTCGTGCGCACGCTTTGGCCTCTTTGAGGGATTTGGGAAGATTTTGCACTTTTCCCGAGGTATGATGGTCATGATCGGGCAGGGATCGCCCGTTTTGTACACCGTCCACTCCCGCGCTGATTAAAAGTGCAAAAGCAAGATATACATTGGCGCCCGCGTCCGGAGAACGCACTTCAAAGCCCTGCTCATCCGCCGCCGGGATGCGCAGCAGCGCCTCACGGCTTTGCGCGCCCCAACTGATCATGCCGGGGGCTTTATGCCGTCCCAGTCGTTTGTAGGAGTCCTCGGTGGGATTTAAGAAGTAGGTAATTTCCCGAATATGCTGCAAAACGCCGGCCATAAAAGCCTCCCGATGGTTTTCCAGCGCAATGTGAATGTGCATGCCGCTGCCCGGTGCGTTTTCCAGCGGCAGCGGTGAAAAATCCGCCCACAGACCGTCCCGCCGCGCCATGGTTTTTACCACGGATTGGAATGTGACGGCATTGTCCGCCGCGCGCAGCGGATCACTGGCGGCAAAGTCGATTTCGTTTTGCCCGGGGCCCTCTTCATGGTGAGAGCTTTCATAGGGGATGCCCATGTTTTGCAATGTAAAGCAAATCTCACGGCGGACGTTTTCTCCCTTGTCCTGGGGCGCTATATCCATATAGCCCGCATTGTCAAAGGGGACTTTGGTAGCGGCGCCGTTCTCATCGGTCAAAAACAGGTAAAATTCCGTTTGCGTGCCGAATCTGCAGTGCACCCCGGCTTCCTTCGCCCGCAAAATGGCCTGCTTTAAAATGGCGCGGCAATCGCGGTCAAAGGGCTTTCCGTCCGCTTCGTAAATATCGCAGAACATACGAACCACCCTGCCGGTTGCAGGGCGCCACGGCAAAACGGACAGCGTGGTCAGATCCGGCTTTAAAAACAGATCGCGCCCCACCGCGTCTCCGAAGCCGTCGATGGCCGACGCGTCAAAGGGAATACCGCAGCGGGTGGCTTTGTCCAGCTCGCTGGGGTTGATGGAAATGTTTTTTTGCTGACCGCTTAAATCGCAAAAGGCCAGACGGATGAATTTTACATCCTCTTCTTCAATAAACGTTTTAACCTCTTCGTATGTATACATGGTTTTTCTCCTCAAAAAAAGATAAAGGCACTCGTTTCGGGGTATACTTTCCCTTTAACGAGCGCCGTTGCCCTAAAAATATTATATTCTCTGCAGGAAAATTTGTCAAGAAAATTATGTATTGATTTTTGCGGGGGATTGATGTATAATTGTTTCGATTTTAAAAGTAACATCTGAAAGGTTGAGGTGATTTGTGTGAAAAATCAGTATTTGCAAGGCGTTTTGGAAACTGTGAAAAAACGCAATGCGGGCGAGCCGGAATTTATCCAGGCGGTTACCGAGGTTTTGGAAACGTTGGAACCGGTGGTTGAGAGAAGACCGGATTTGGTCGAGGCAGGCGTGATTGATCGCTTGGTGGAGCCGGAGCGTCAGATTATTTTCAGAGTGCCCTGGGTGGACGATAACGGCAAGGTTCAGGTAAACCGCGGTTTTCGCGTGCAGTTCAATTCTGCGATCGGACCGTACAAGGGCGGAATTCGCCTGCATCCTTCCGTATATATCGGAATTATCAAGTTCTTGGGATTTGAGCAGGTATTTAAAAACAGCCTGACCACGTTGCCGATGGGCGGCGGTAAAGGCGGATCCGACTTTGATCCCAAGGGTAAGAGCGACGGCGAAATCATGCGTTTCTGCCAAAGCTTTATGACAGAACTTTGCAAGCATATCGGTGCGGATGTTGACGTTCCGGCCGGCGATATCGGTACCGGCGGACGCGAAATCGGCTATATGTTCGGACAATACAAGAGACTGAGAAATGAGTTTACCGGCGTATTGACCGGAAAGGGACTGACCTTCGGCGGTTCGCTGGCGCGGACCGAGGCCACCGGTTACGGTTTGTGCTACTTTACCGAGGAAATGTTGAAGGCCAACGGCAAATCCCTCAAGGGTAAAACCGTGGTAATTTCCGGCTCCGGTAACGTTGCGATTTACGCGACCGAAAAGGCAACGCAGCTGGGCGCAAAGGTGGTAGCGTTGTCTGATTCGAACGGTTATATTTATGATAAAAACGGCATTGATCTTGCGTATGTAAAACAGATCAAAGAGGTTGAGAGAAAGCGCATTAAGGAATATTTGGTAAAACATCCCGAAGCGGAATATACCGAAGGGTGCAGCGGCATTTGGGGCATTCCCTGCGACATTGCCTTGCCGTGCGCCACGCAAAATGAAATTGACGGGGAGAGCGCTCAAAAACTGGTGAAAAACGGTTGCTTCTGCGTTTCCGAGGGCGCCAATATGCCCTCTACGCCGGAGGCTATTGAGGTGTATCTGTCC
>CAKRPM010000141.1 GCA_934378025.1 uncultured Eubacteriales bacterium
CACACACCTTTCCCGCTTGTGCAGCACGGTTCAAGTGGCGGATACGGGGCTGGTACCGGGCAGCGGTGTGGCCAATGCGCGCAAGGAGGTCAGCCGCTCGGCGTTGGGTGTGCCGGTCATTTCGGTGGGCATGCCTACGGTGATGGACGGCGCAGCGCTTTTGGAGCAAGTCGGGTCATCCGATGAAACGGTTGATCAAACGCTGTCCGAGTACGGCGAAACGCTGATCGCCATGCCGACCGGCATCGGCACGGCGACGGATAACGGTGCAAAGCTTTTGGCGTTTGCCCTCAACAAAGCCTTGCATTATAATATGTCGATGCGGGACATGCTGTCATTTTTGTCATAAGCGGAGAAAACCTCTTATATATTATAGAGAGGTGAAGACGTATGAAAAAACGAATGGGCGCGGTCATGATCGGTCTGGCGATGATGATATCCCTTTGCTGCTTTTGGCGGCCGATACTCTGTAATGTCGGGACGCTTACGGCGCGCTTTATTTTGTCAGGTAATTTACTTTTGATGCCGCTGGGGGCGGCGGATGAAACCGACGAAGGGTATGACGAGCATTTTTTTGAAAGCACCGATACCGAACGCACGGCCAAAACCGTCAATCTTGCCATGGAAAGCGGCAAATATAAAACTGTTGACGGCATTGCGCTGAAAAACGGTGCGGATAAAACGGTGGACATCCCTGCCATGCTCCGCGCGGGATTTACCAAACCGACCTTTGAGAAGGATCAACCCGCCGTGTTGATTTATCATACGCATGCGGGAGAAAATTATTTGGATAGCAAGGGCACGCAAAGCGGCGTCATTCGCGTCGGGGAAGAAATGAAATCCGTTTTTGAGGCGGCGGGGTTGAAAACCGTTCATTTGACCGATGATTTTACCAAGGGCGGTTCTTTTAATACTTCCTATACGCGCTCGCTTTCCGGGGTGGAGGCGGTGCTGAAAAAATATCCGTCCATTCGCATTGTGCTGGACGTTCATCGCGATTCCATCAATGACGGCGATAGCGCCTGCTGCCCGCTGACCACAATCGGCGGGGAGACGTATGCTCAGGTGATGATCATTTGCGGGACGGACGCCAAGGGACTGTCCCATCCCCATTGGCAGGACAATTTGCGCTATGCCTTAGCGTTGGCCAAAAACATCGAAGGGACGTATCCGTCTCTTTGCCGCCCGATCAATCTTAACGCCAATCGCTACAACACGCATACCACACCCTTTGCGTTGCTGACGGAAATCGGCAGCGAGCAAAATACGACGGCGGAAGCCGTGCGCGCCGGCCGGGCTGTGGCGACAAGTATTTTAAAAACCGTGCAGTGAGGCATTGCATTTTGCGGCAAAATCATATATAATGAAATGCAAATACATAAAGGAAAGAGTTTTTCATGCGCAATAAACTGATTCATTATACGTTGGGTGAGGAGATTTTTTCGGCGGTCACGCATGGGCTGGGCGCCCTGTTCGGTGTGGCGGCGTTGGTCTATATGGTGGTAATGTCCGCACTGGGGCATGCGCCGCTGGCGGTGGTCAGTAGTGCCATTTACGGGGCAACGCTGATTATCTTATTTACGATGTCTACGCTGTATCATGCCATTTCCAACAAAAAGGCCAAGCTTGTATTCCGCGTGCTGGATCATACGACGATATTTTTGCTGATCGCGGGCACCTATACGCCGATTGCGCTGGTCAGTCTGCACGGCGCGCTGGGGTGGACAATCTTCGGCGTGCAATGGGGCGTGGCGGCGCTGGGTATTACGCTGAATGCCATATCCATCGAAAAATTTAAGGTATTTTCCATGATCGGGTATATCGTCAGCGGATGGATGATCCTGATTGCGGCGCTGCCGATGTATCATGCGATGGACATTCGCGGTATTTGGTGGCTGGTTTTGGGCGGAGTGCTGTATACGGTCGGCATCATTTTTTACGCTTTGAAAAAGATCAAATATATGCATTCCGTTTGGCACATTTTTGTGCTGCTTGGCGCTGTGGCGCACTTTTTCTGCATCGCTTTTTATGTGCTGCCGACAATTTATCATTAAAGGAGAATTTCCATGGAAAAGGAAAAGATTAAACGAATTAACTTTTTGGCCAAAAAAGCAAAGCAGTCGGGATTAACCGAAGAGGAGGCGGCCGAACAAAAGGCCCTGCGGGAAGAATATCTTGAGGGCTTTCGCCGCAATCTGGCGCAAACGCTTGACCATACCGTGATTCAGTATCCGGACGGTACGCGCCGCCGCTTTACTTCAAAATATAAATCCTAAAAAAACGTCCTGTTCCGAAGAACAGGACGTTTTTTTTCAGCGTTGTTTTTTATAAACATCGGCAATTTCCGAAATGGAAATATAGGCCAGAGGGTCCTCGCCGTGCACAATTTCTTTCATTTTTCGCACCTGGAAACGGTTGACGACGATGTATACCATGGTTTTTCGGCTGTCCGAATAATATCCTTTGGCGTCCAGCGTGGTGATGCCGCATTCAAAGGCTTCGCTCAGTGCGGCGCATACCGGGTCGGGCTGTTCGGTAATAATGGTCGCGGCCTTGGACCGATCCAGGCCCTCTACAATAAAGTCCACGGTTTTCAATGCCGCCATGTAGGTCACAATGGAATAAAGCGGCAAGATCCAGCTTTGCAGCATGATGCCGCAAAAAACATAAAGGATGCAGTTATAGATCATTACAAAGGTTCCCACGGTCAGTCCCAACCGTTTGGCAAATATTACGGCCATGACTTCAATGCCGTCCATGGCGCCGCCGTAACGGATGGCCATGCCGCTGCCGACGCCCGAAATAAATCCGCCGAACAGGGCGCATAAAAACAAATCCGATCCCGCCAACGGTGAAGCAAAGCGCACGTCCACGGGCAGTACGTCCGTGATCAGCCATGCCGCCGTCGAATAAATCGCCACGGTAAAAATGGCATATACCGTAAAATGAATTCCCTGCCGCTTCAATCCGAACAAAAACAGCGGGATGTTCAGCACAATCAAAAACACCGAAAGACTCAGAAAATCAGGCGTTAGTTGTGAAAGCAGCATGGATGTGCCGGAAATGCCGCTGTCATAAAGCTGCACCGGCGCCAAAAACACGGTGACGCCCACGGCATTGATGATGCCCGCGAAAAATAACAGACAAAAGTTTTTCAGATGGAATTTTGTTTTGCGCATGAATTTTCCCCATTACAAAAAAGTTTTCCTATATTATAATACATTTTTCTTTTTGCCGCCACATAAAAAGGCTTTTATTTTCAGAAAATTTACACATACTACCAGTGAGGTGATGCGGCATGAATAAAAGTATCAAGGTGTTAATTTCGCTTTGCGTGGTAGTGCTCAGCGCCACGGTGCTGATTTTTTCCATTGAAACCAAGCCGGCAGGGACGGCGCCCGTGCAGCAGCAAGACGCGCGGTTTAATGTGTTGCTGCTCGGTTGCGATGAAAGCGGCGTTCGGACGGACAGTATTATGCTGGTCGGCGTGGATGAGGCGGCGGAGAGAATCAGCCTTCTATCGATCCCGCGGGACAGCAAGGTCACATTAAACGGTCAAACGCATAAAATCAATTCCGCGCTGGTTTATGCCGATATGGATGAAATGAAACGGCAAATTTCACAGCTGACCGGTGCGTCGGTTGATTATTATATCATGATTAAAACCGGGGTATTTGAAAAATTGGTGGACGCGCTGGACGGTGTGGAATATACGGTGGAGCAGGATATGAGGTACAGCGACCCCTCGCAAAATCTTTATATCAATCTGAAAGCGGGCGAACAAACGTTAAACGGGGCGCAGTGCGAGCAGTATTGTCGCTATCGCCGTTATGTGATGGGCGATTTGACGCGCACACAGCACCAGCAAAAGCTGCTCTCTGCCTTTTTGCGGCAAAAGATGAATTTGAAATATGTTCTAAAGCTGCCGACAGTATATAATATATTGAAGGAAAATGCTCAAACGGATATCACCCCGGCTGTCGCGGCACAAAATCTGGCGCTGGTCAAAAAGCTGTCGGACGGGGCAACGCAAATTCAGAATTTGGATACGCCGGGACAATATAATGATATGAAGAAAGAGGGAGTGTCGTATTATCTAATCGATCAAAAGGAACTGCAGGCGCTTTGTAAAATCTACTACAAAACCCTCTGAAAAAGTTTTTTGAAAAAGTTGAAAAAAAGTGTTGACAAAAGAGGTATGATCTGGTATGATATATGAGCGCTCAAGAGAGCGGGGTTTGA
>CAKRPM010000142.1 GCA_934378025.1 uncultured Eubacteriales bacterium
GCACTGTGCACCGGTAGAGGACATGATGGTCGTGTCGGAAATCGGCGAACAATGATCGCCGCAAACCGCACCCGCCAAGCAAGCGGAAACACAAATGATAAACAAGGTGGTCATGTTATCGGCACTTGGATGGAAAACACCGGTCACAATCGGAATCAAAATTCCGAAAGTGCCCCAAGAGGTACCGGTCGCAAACGAAAGTCCGACCGCCACCAAAAAGAGGATCGCCGGCAGAAAATATTGCAACGCTTGCACCGATTCTACTACCGCAGAAACATATTTGTCGGCGCCCAGCAGACCGGTCATGCTTTTCAGCGTCCAGGCAAAACACAAAATCAAAATCGCGGGCACCATGGATTTAAAGCCCTCGGGGATAGCATTCATGCAATCGTTAAATGAAAGAACCCGGCGCGCCATAAAGTAGATAACAATAACGATCAGCGCTCCCAGCGAACCCAGCGAAAGCCCGAGTGATGCATTGCAGTTTGCAAAGGCGTCAATGATGCCGACACCCGAAAACAATCCGCCGTTGTAAAGCATGCCGGTTACACAGAACAGCACCAAAATCAACACCGGCAAAATTAAATCGATCACCTTGCCGCGCGTTGTCAACGGTTCTTCCTGCGCGTCCTTATACAGTTCCTGCCCACTGGTGAAAAGATCACCCTTCGCCGCGTTTTGTTCATACTTTTTCATCGGGCCGAAGTCCATGCCGGTCAAGCAAATGAATAAAACCATTACAATCGTCAGCAACGCATACAAATTAAACGGAATTGTTTGAATAAAGAGTTCAATGCCGTTTACACCGTCCACCGTACCGCTGACGGCTGCCGCCCAAGAAGAAATCGGCGCGATAATACAAATCGGCGCTGCCGTAGAATCGATTAAATAGGCCAGCTTGGCTCTGGAAATGCGCTGCTTATCCGTCACGGGCCGCATAACGCTGCCGACCGTCAGACAATTAAAATAATCATCCACAAAAATCAAGACGCCCAAAATAAAAGTTGCAAGGCTTGCACCGCGTCTGCTGCCGATTTTACGGCTTGCCCATTCTCCATAGGCACGGCTGCCGCCCGCACGGTTCATCAACACGACCACAATGCCCAGTACCACCAAGAAGATCAGAATGCCGACATTATCACTGCTTGCCACGCTTCCGATCAAACCTTGATTGACCACGGCGTCAAACACACGCGTTATACCGAATCCGCTGTCGGTAATTGCATATAAAATACCGCCCGACAAAATTCCGATAAATAACGAGGAATATACCTCTTTGGTAATTAACGCCAATGCAATGGCGATAATCGGCGGCAAAAGCGCCCAAAAAGTACGATAAAAAATACTGTCGGGTGTTTCCTCCTGCGCCGGCTCCTGCACAGCGGATTCCGCGGTATCCGCCGAGGTCTGAACCGTCTGAGCCGTCGTCTCGGTATCTGTTTCCGCACCCGCCGCAAAAGCCATCATGCCGAATAATACCGCCGCCAATAAAACCAGCAGCATCACTCGGGCTACATGCTTTCTTTTCATTTGTTGTTCCCCTTCCTGTTTTTGTAACAAATCACAAATAAAAATATCATGTTAAAAGAAATTTGTCAATCATTTTTAAGAAACTTATGACGGTATGCACTGGGACTGGTGCCGATAATTTGCACAAAAGCACGGTTAAATGTTCTTGAGGTGGAAAAGCCGACCTCTTGCGAAATCTCCGTGATGCTCATATCGGTATTGCGCAGCATTTTACAGGCATGCTCGACCCGCAACGAATTGACATAGCTGTTAAATTTCATCTTCAGTTTGCGGCTGAATAAATGGGATATGTAAAAACGATTGGCGTGAAGCTTCTGCTCCAAAAGCGTCAGGGAAAGATCCTGATTGTAATTTGCCTCGCAGTAATTCAGCAGGTTTTTCAGCAGAGAAATCTCATCGGTTTTTTCTTCGACAAAATCCAGATTTTTGATCATATATCCCAGAAACGCCAACAAATATCCCTTTTGGATCGTATCGGCGATTTCCCCTGTTTCCAACCTATTTTCATACAGTCGCATTAAAATCGACGCCGCCAAAGAAGTCTCAAAATCATGAACATGCAGCACCGACTGCCGCGGCACGAAATTTTTAAACCAATAGTTATATTCGTGACAATACTCTTTCGGAAAAATCACCAGCAAATAGCGCTCTTTATCAAATGTTTCATACCGGTGCACCTGATTGGGAAACACGATAAATATATCGCCCGGCAACAGATCATAGCTGCGATCATTGATCCAACCGCGGCTTTTACCGTCCAGCATGTATACCACCTCAATATGCGAGTGAAGGTGGGCCGACGCGCTCAAATGATGCCCGATTGCCAAAGTGACGTCGTCATTTGATTTATTCTCATATAAAACAGCCATGATTTTCCTCCAAAAAGGCAATAATTGTCCTATTATTTCCCTTTTATGTCTTGAATTATAGCACAATTCGTCTTATAATACAAGTAAATTATAACAATTTTAGGAGGAATTTGTTATGGCACTTCCGATTGGTATGCAACTGTACTCCGTTCGCGATGAAATGAAAGCGGACATGTACGGAACCCTCAAGGCTCTGAAAGAAATGGGCTACGATGTTGTTGAATTTGCAGGCTTGTTTAAGCACGATCCGAAAGAGGTTCGCGCAATGCTGGATGAACTCGGACTGGTTTCCGTATCATCTCACGTTCCCCTGGCAGATCTTGAAAAAGACATTCAAGGCTGTATCCGCGACTACAAAGTGCTGGGCAACAAATACATCGTCGTTCCCTATTTGCCTAAAGAAAACCGTGACGGCGACGCTTTTCTTGCCACCGTTGAAAAGATTAAAGAAATCGGCGCGGCCGTAAAAGAAGCCGGCATGCAGCTGTTGTATCATAACCATGATTTTGAATTTGAAAAATTCGAGGGTATGTACAAACTGGACTATCTTTACAGCCATGTCTCCCCCGATCTGCTGAAAACTCAGCTGGATACCTGTTGGGTAAAAGTCGGCGGTGAAAACCCGGCGGACTACATCACAAAATACGGCGACCGTGCACCGGTTGTACATTTGAAAGATTATGTCGGTCAAAAGAACGAACACATGTATGAATTGATCGGCACTACAGAAGCCGTTGCGAAAAAAGAGGGCGATTTTGAATTGCGTCCCGTCGGCTACGGCTGCCAGGATTTCTATAACATTTTGGCCGCCTGTGAGAAAGCCGACACCGAATGGCTGATTGTGGAACAAGACAGCGCCTCCATGGAAAAAACGCCGATGGAATCCGCCGCCCTTGCCCGCAATTATTTAAAAACATTGGGTTATTAAATAATACATAAAGGAGAGAAAATCATGGCAAGTATTTTAGACGAATTCAAAAATGAAAGCGAAGTTAAAACCGCAGTAGATGCCGCACAAAAAGTCAGAGTCGGTATCATCGGCACCGGCTGGATTGCCAAAGCGCACATGAAAGCCTATCTGGCCATGCCGGACGTTGAAATTGTCGCGGGCGCAGACCTTGTTCCCGGCAAAGCGGCAGAGTTCTTTAAATCCTTCGATATGCCCGAGGTAAAATGCTACGGTTCGCACAAAGAAATGCTGGATGATGCTTCCCTGAAATTGGACGCCGTCAGCGTCTGCACCTACAACCGTACGCATGCCGAATGCACCATTTATGCACTGAACAAAGGCATCAATGTTTTGCTGGAAAAACCGATGTGCGTTACCACGGAAGAGGCCATTGAGATTATGCGTGCCGAGAAGAAGAGCGGCAAGGTTCTTTCTATCGGCTTCCAGCCCCGTTTTGACGCGAACATGAAAATGATCAAAAAGATTGTTTCTTCCGGCGAACTGGGCAAAATTTATTACATTCAGACCGGCGGCGGCCGTCGTCACGGTATTCCGACGCCGTTCGGCACCACCTTTATTGAAGATGAAACCGCGGGTCTGGGCGCTTTGGGCGACATCGGTTGCTACTCCTTGGATATGGTACTGAATGCAATCGGATATCCTAAGCCGTTAACCGTAACCGGCTATAAGAGCGATTTCTTCGGCACTCGTCCGAGCTATTATCCGACGCATCCGGAATACGCCGAGAAATTCGGTGTAGATGATTTCGCCGCCGCATTCATCCGTTTGGAGGGCGATATCATTCTTGATTTCCGTATTGCCTGGGCCATGAATCTGGACACGCCGGGAGATACCATCATTTTGGGTACGGAGGCAGGTTTGCGTATTC
>CAKRPM010000143.1 GCA_934378025.1 uncultured Eubacteriales bacterium
CATCTCGCAGCGGGATCAATTCATGCCCGCGCGATATGCTGATTCTGAACAATTTGGCCAGCGCGCCGACCATTTTAACGGCGTCTTCATTCTTTCCGCGCTCGCACATCCATTGAATGGAATCCAGCGTATTATACAAAAAGTGCGGATTGATTTGCGCCTGCAACGCCTTGAGCTGTGTTTTACGCAGTGTTTTTTCTTCTGCGCGAACACGTTCCATCAACTCCTGAATCATCGAAACCATGTGTTCAAACGAACCGGACAGTTGATCCAGCTCCGTCACACGATTTTCCTCATGCAAATACCGATAATGATCCGCATTTTGTTCAAACTCGCGCATCGCCTGTGCGATGGCGCGCACCGGTCGGGTGACAATTTTGGCATAAATCAGCAAAATGATTGTTGCCACAAACGCGCAGCATAAAAACGACAGCAGCACCACCCAGGCAATGGTTTGCCGCCCCTGCGCCAACCGTTCGCTTAAATAGCTCACACCGACAATCCGCCACGAACTGTCCTCAAGCGTCACCAAATTATACAAAACATCCTTTTGAATATGCACGCCGTCCGAAAGCTCTTTCAAAAATGAAAAATCACTGTCACGCAAGCCGGAATAAAGCAGTTGCTGCTGCGGGTGATAAACGATACTTCCCTCTGTATCCACCACATAGCAGTATCCCCGCTGCCCGACGCCGACGTGATCGATATGCCCTGCCATTACACTAAAGCTGAAATCAATTGCGATATATATTTCTCCCAAAATATCGCTTTTTTCCGTGCGCCCCAGACTGACCACCCAGGGGTAATAGTTTTCAAAAAGGCTTTGTACATGCGGGGCCGAAATGGCATAATCAATTTTCGGAGTAAACGCGTAAACGGGATTTTTCTTCAGCGTTTGCCCGTCCGATCCGACCACCAGTATCCTGCCGTTTTGATCATACAGCACCACGGCGACAATATCGTTTTGAAGAGAGGCGGCCACGCTGATGGTTTGTTTGATCTCCTCCAAATCGCCGCTTTTTAAAATTTGCTCACTGATATTGTCCAGCTGTGTTTTCAGGCCATCCAAATAGCTTTCCACCGTTTGGGAAACCTGCTGCACCGCCTGCTCGGCACCGATGCCGGCGTCCCGTCTGAGCGCGCGATTATACGCGCCCGCAAAACAAAACATGCTGACGGCCACGGCCGTCACCGCCGTTATTCCGATGGCAATCATTGTCAAACTGGAAAGCCGCATTGATTTCTTCATAAATTTCAACTCCTGCCGCTTTCTCTCATTTTATTGGGAGAAAGCCCGTAATATTTTTTAAAACAATAGCTGAAATAGTGCTGGTCGCTGTATCCGCATTTTTCCGAAATTTCCAAAATTTTCAGAGCCGACAAAGTCAGCAGGTTGTAGGCTTCTTTCATACGGCGCTCCGTCAAAAGCGTCACAAAATTCTTTTGTTTTACTTTTTTAATTAACGTGCTTAAATAGTTCGGGCTGACGCTGAGTCTTGCACTGACTTCGGTCAGCGAAAGCGATTCTTTTGAAAACTCCTGATCGATAATTTCCTCCACCCGATCGCATAGAATTTCGCTGTCCTGTTTTCGATTGCGCGAAAGAATTTCTCTGGCGTCTTCGCAAAGCTTTCCCAAATCCGATTTAATGTTTTCGTGGCTGTCGTAAAAGGCTGCCTTTGAATAAATGGGATTGGCCGCCACCAATTCGGCAACCGCCTGTTTGTCGGAAACGGCGCTGACCGTGCGGTATACTGTCGCCAAAATCTGAATCACCAGGTAATCCAAATTTTTGCTGCTTTCATCGCTGTTATACAAATCCTCAAAAAATTCGGATAATTTTTGCTTTTCCCCGACTTTCAGCAAGTGCTCCAAACGGAAAACCGTTTTTTCAACGTAATCAAATTCAAATTTACTGCCGCGCTCCTGATCGGCGATAAAGCGAATGGCGCCGCTGCCGTCCGCCGTATATCGGCGTGCGGTTACCGCTTCAAAATAAGCGCTGCCGCACTTGGAAAAGCCCGTACATTCCCGACTGACGCCGATGGTGCACTGCTGTGTGAACATTCGCTGGGCGCTTTGCATCAATTCCTTTAACGGCAGGCGCAGCTGTTCCATATAGTCTCCGTCTTCCAAAAAGAACAGCGTGGCGATCCGTCCGTTGAGCAAAAAGCTTTCCACCCGCCCGTATTGACCGAAAATCGCATTGACAAACTGCACATGAGAAACATCCGTGCAATATTTTCCGTCTGTACCTTTAAATTTTGAAACGACAATACCAAATCGAGGAGTAGTACCCGGCGCCAACAATCCGATCTCTACCGCACGTCGGTTCAGCGATGTCTCCTCCGGCGATTTTTCTGAACTGCCCATCAACAGCGGCAACAAAAATTCCGTAATTTTCAGCCGCTTTGTCACGGTTTCCAAGTCCTCGCTTTGAAAGCCGCGCATTTCGGAGAAACGGCGATCCAGCGCCTGACGAATGGTGTGCAGTTCCGCCTCCATCTCGGACGCCGAAAGCGGTTTTAACAAATAGCGAACAATATTATACTGTATGGCAAGCTGCGCATATTCAAAATCATCATAGCCGCTTAAAATCACAATTTGTGTTGCCGGGCAAGATTCACGAATATTCCGCGCAAGCTCCAAGCCGGACATCAGCGGCATTTTGATATCCGTCACCACAAGATCCGGTTCCAGTTGTTCCACCAATTCCAACGCTTCCAGACCGTTTTCTGCTTGTCCGATGATTTCAAACCCACACACTTCCCATCGAACACCTTCCACCATTGCCTGACGAAGCTGCTGCTCATCATCGGCGATCACTACGCTGTACACGCACGCACCTCCCTTATCTTTACTAATAGTTTACAATGTTTTTCATCGATATGCAAGAGATATCCGCACCAAAATGAAAAACGCGCCTTTTAGAAAAGACGCGTTTTAGTAATTTACGCTGAAAGATATACGCCCGTAATCTGATTAACCAGATAGTTCATCTGGGCGGCCGCCACTCTCGCCTCCGGCAGCTGATCTTCCCGAATATAGCTGTTGATGTCTGTCAATGCTTTCATAATTTCTTCCATATCGTCCTGCGACATCACCTCGCGAAAAAGCAGCTTTCGCTTTTGCAAATACGCCTCAATATCCGTGCTGATTTGATCAATTTCCTGCGTGGATGTTGCGGTAACGGCAAGAGAAAGTTTGTCGTGCATTTGCTTGGCAAATCGGTTGACAAACCAAAATTCCCAAGAACAATAACAAGTTAAAAAAGCGATAATTACGCTAACGGTTATAATAATTCTTTTCATTGCTTCGGCACCAAAAACACTTTATTGCAATCGTCCACCGTCATTAAAAACACATCGCGCGGTGACGAAATTTTTTGATTTTTCAACTCTTTTTTAAGCCACTTCGGACTGAGCGAACATTCCCGCAAGCTTTCCTCAATCACATGACCGTCCATAATAATCATGTGCGGCAGTCCGCTTTCGCGCGGCGGTTCCATTTTTAAATCCTGCAGGCATACCGGGCGGGAGATATTATTTTGAATTACGCTGAGCTGTCCGTTGGTTTCCAACACCGCATATTGGACATCCTCAATCTGTGAAATGCCGTTATTACGCATGATTTCCATAATATCGTCAATGGTCACGCGGGCGCGCTCCATTTCTTTTTGCCGAAACTGACCGTTATAAATTAAAATCAGCGGCTGTCCGTACAAAAAACGGCGTGCTTTTACCGAGCGCAACGTGATCACGGAAATCAACAGTTCCAGCGCCACCAATGTAAAGATCGGAATAATTCCGCCCATAATGGGCAAATGCAAATCCTGCATCGGCATGGCCGCCAACTCCGAAATCAAAATGGTCACTACCAGTTCTGAGGGCTGCAATTCGCCGATTTGGCGCTTCCCCATAATCCGTACGGCCAAAATCACCACAAAATACAGCACCAAACATCGTAAGAGTATAATTGCCATTGACCGTTCCTCCTTTTCCACTATTCTGTACAAAAGAGAAAAAAATACACGGCACTAAGCCGTGTATTTTTTAAAAATCAAAGAACAAATCAAGGCAATAACCGAACCGCTGAAAATTGAAAACAGCAGCAGTACCGGTAAATAGGAAAAAATTCCGAGGCTGTGCAGCCAAACTGCGGCACAAATAATCTGCCCCGTGTTATGCAAGGCCGCGCCTGCAATACTG
>CAKRPM010000144.1 GCA_934378025.1 uncultured Eubacteriales bacterium
GATTTACGGAGATATAAGGAGCTGTTGTGATAAAATGAACGTTTTAGTGGTATTCGGCGGCAGAAGCAGCGAGTATGAGGTCGCCTGCCGAAGTGCGGCGTATGTGATCAGTCAGATTGACGAGCAAAAGTATACGGTGTATACGGTCGGCGTGACCAAGACGGGGAAATGGATGTTTACCCGCGCCACCCGGGAGCAAATTGCCGATGGTACGTGGGAGACGCTTTCGGAAAATCGCGCCTGTGTGCTTTCGCCGGATACAATGCTGCACGGATTGCTTTTTGAAGACGGTGAAAAAATTTCCATGGATGTGGTGTTCCCCGTGATGCACGGTAAAAACGGCGAGGACGGCGCCATTGCCGCACTGTGCCAGCTGGCGGGGCTGCCGCAGGTCGGCTGTTCGATGACCAGCGGCGCCATTTGTATGGATAAAATGCTGACCAAGATCATTTGCGAGCATTTCGGGATTCCGCAGGCGGACTGGAGCTATTGCTACGCGCAGGAAATTCGCGAGGACGCTGAAAAAGCGGCGGATCGACTGATGCAAAATTTGTCCTATCCCGTGTTTATTAAGCCTTGTTCGGCGGGCTCTTCCGTGGGCATCGGCAAGGCGAAAAACCGTACCGAGCTGCTGGCCGCAATTCGCGAGGCGGCGCGCCATGATTTTAAAGTGGTGGCGGAGTCGTTTGTAAAAGGGCAAGAGGTTGAGGTGGCCGTACTGGGCAGCCGCTTTGATCCGACGGTCAGTATGGCGGGGGAAATTGCGCCGACGGCGGAATTTTACAGCTATGACGCAAAATATAACGACGATACCTCTGCACTGTACATACCCGCGCACGTGAATGAGCAGACCATGCAAACGCTCAGAAAACTGGCCGCAAAAGTGTTCTATCACATGGATTGCGCCGGCATGAGTCGGGTGGACTTTTTTGTGCGGGAGGACGGCGTGGTGCTTTTCAACGAGATCAATACCATTCCGGGTCATACCGTGATCAGTATGTATCCCAAGTTAATGCGCGCCTACGGTTTGGACGGTCGCGCCTGCATGGACGCGTTGATTACGGGCGCATTGGAACGGGGCGTTGAGTAATGCTGGGGGTATTTGACAGCGGCTTGGGCGGACTTTCTTCCGTCAAAGCGCTTTCCCAATATTTACCGCAGGAAGATTTGGTATATTTCGGCGATACGGGGCGCGTTCCGTACGGAACGCGCTCTGCGCAGATTATTACGCGCTACGCCTTGCAGGACGTTCGCTTTTTGATGCAGTTTTCGCCCAAAGCGCTTTTGGTGGCCTGCGGCACGGTTTCCAGCGTTGCGCTGGAGGTACTGCGGGAGCAGTTTGATCTCCCGATTGTCGGCGTGATTGACGGTGCGGTACGCGCGGCGGTACAGGCCACGCGCAATAAAAAAATCGTGGTTTTGGGAACGCCCGCGACCACACGGACGGGCGCTTATGTGCGCGGGCTGCATGCCCTGGACGATACGTTGGAGGTGCTGGGGCTGGCGTGCCCGTTGTTTGTGCCGATTGTTGAGACGGGGCATATTTCGCCCGACGATCCGATTACGCAAGCCGTTGTGGCACACTATATGAAAGAGGTGACGGCCTTCGGCGCGGACACGGTGATTTTGGGCTGCACGCATTATCCGTTGTTAAAGCGGGCCATCGGCAACGCCGTGGGGGACGCGGTGCATTTGATCGACGCGGGCAAGGAAAGCGCGCTGGCGCTGACCGAGATTGTCAAAGAGCACCATTTATTGAGCAACGGCGCGGGCAGGCAGCAGTTTTTTGTTTCGGACGCTCCGGCGGATTTCGCCGATACGGCGCGGATTTTTCTGCATCGGGATATTGGAGAGGATGTGAAACAAATTGACATCGAGCGCTACTGAGGTGCGCGTCTTTTTCCGCTCTGTTGCCGACGGAGAAGTGGTGCAAGAGGGCGTTTTTGACGGGCGCCTGGTGCTTCGTGACGGACGAAGCATGCTGTCTTTTGACGGCAACCGTGTACTGATTGATCGTGAGAGAGTCGTCATTTTCCGCGATTACCGACTGGAACTGCAAAACGGGTTTCGGCACGAGCTGATGATGCCGACGCCCTACGGAACCATTCGTTTTGAGGCGCGTACCCGTCTGCTCTCCATTCATCCGCAGGGCAAGGCGGTGTATGCCGTTTATACGCTTTCGCAAGGGGATGCGGATGTTACAACACTGGAAATACAAATGAAAATTACGGAGGAATAAAATGGACAACCCGATTTCATACATGATGCAAAATCTTCACGCAGGCATTTTAAAGGCTCTGGAAAAATTGCAGGCGGACGGCAAATTGCCGGAGGGGTCGGCGGTTGATTTTGAGGTGGAAATTCCCAAGGACAGCGCCAACGGCGACTTTTCATCCAATTTTGCGATGAAGCATGCGCGGGTATTTCACAAATCGCCCCGCGACATCGGGCAGCTGATCGCCGATGAAATGGCAGAAACGCCGTATGTGCAGAAAGTCAGCGTGGCAGGCGCCGGTTTTATCAATTTTGAAATGAGCGCCGAATATTTCGGCGCGGTGCTGCACTGCGTTGAACAAAAGGGCGAGGCGTACGGCAAAAGCGATTATTTTCACGGCGAGCGGGTGATGGTGGAGTTTGTATCCGCCAATCCCACGGGGCCGATGCACATGGGCAACGCCCGCGGCGGAATCATCGGCGACTGCCTGGCGGAAGTACTTTCGTATGCCGGCGCGCAGGTGCACCGCGAATTTTATGTCAATGACGCGGGCAATCAGGTGGCGCTGTTCGGAAAATCGCTGTATGTTCGCCTGATGCAGCATCTGCACGGCGAGGACTGTTTGACGTTCCCCGAGGACGGTTATCACGGGGAGGACATTCGGGCGCTGGCAGTGCGCTTCGCCGAGGAAAACCCCGAGGCGCTTTCCTTGGAGGAGGCGGCGCTGACCGAAAAGCTGGTAGCCTTCGGTCTGGAACATAATATTGCCAAGATGCAGGCGGATCTTGCCAAATACAAAATTCATTATGATTGCTGGTTCCGCGAGAGTCGGCTGCATAAGGACGGCTATGTGGCGCAGACCATCGAGCTTTTGGAAAAGCAGGGAGCGCTGTATGAAAAAGACGGTGCCCGCTGGTTCCGCGCCACGGATTACGGGTGCGAAAAGGACGAGGTGCTGGTGAAGGCCAACGGCTTTTATACCTATTTTGCCGTGGATATTGCCTACCATCGAAATAAATTCGAGCGCGGCTTTGACCGTGTCATCGACGTGCTGGGGGCGGATCATCACGGGCATACGCTGCGCTTTTTGGCGGCGATGCGCGCCCTGGGGCTGAAAGAAGAGCGGCTTCAATTTGTGTTGATGCAGCTGGTGCGGCTGATGCGGGACGGCGAGGTTGTCCGCATGAGCAAGCGTACCGGCAAGAGCATTACGCTTTCGGATTTGCTGGAGGAAATTCCGGTGGACGCGGCGCGCTTTTTCTTCAACAGTCGGGCGGCGGATTCCGCAATGGACTTTGATTTATCCCTGGCGACCAAGCAAGACAGCGATAACCCGCTGTACTATGTTCAATATGCGCATGCCCGAATTTGCTCGGTGCTGCGGAATTTAGAGGAAAACGGCATTGTTTGCAGCGATACGCCGGACTACACCCTTTTGGTGCTGCCCGAGGAGCGCGAGCTGATTCGTCGGATCGCGGCGCTTCCGCAGGAAATTGTGACAAGTGCGGTGGCCAAAGAGCCGTCCCGCATCACTGCCTATTGTGAAACGTTGGCGGCGGCGTTCCATAAGTTTTATAACGCCTGTAATATTAAAAACGAGCAGCAAGCGCTGCGCAGCGCCCGCGTCGGTCTGTGCCGCGCGGCGCGTCAGTGCCTTCGCAATGCGCTGGGGCTGATGAATATTGAGGCACCCGAAAAAATGTAATAAAGAATATGACCCCGCGGCGGATGCCGCGGGGTCATGCTTTTTGCGTAGGACGGCGTTTCGTCGCAGGGGTGTTTTACTGTCGAGTTAAACTTGCACCGCAGGGTTGTTTTGCGGCAGGTCGTGCTTTGCTGCGGGGCTGCGTTTTTTGTGGGTCATGACTTGCTTGCGGGACGGTGTTTCGCTGTGGGGGGTGTTTTGCGGCAGGGGGTGCTTTGCTGCGGGGCTGCGTTTTTTGTGGGTCATGACTTGCTTGCGGGACGGTGTTTCGCTGTGGGGGTTGTTTC
>CAKRPM010000145.1 GCA_934378025.1 uncultured Eubacteriales bacterium
GTTCGGCATGATGTTCAATCAGAGAACAAACTGTATTTACCGCAAAATGCGTGAATTGGTGCAAGGCGGAAAATACGGCGCAATTCGCCGTACCAATTGGTTGATTACCAATTGGTACCGTTCGCAGTGCTATTATGATTCGGGCGATTGGCGCGCCACCTGGGCGGGCGAGGGCGGCGGCGTGCTGCTGAATCAGTGCCCGCATCAGCTGGATCTTTGGCAATGGATTTGCGGCATGCCCGTCAGTGTACAGGCGCAGCTGCAGTACGGCCTTTGGCACAACATTGAGGTGGAGGACGATGTCAGCGTTTTTGTAAAATACAAAAACGGTGCGACCGGTGTTTTCATCACCTCCACCGGGGACGCCCACGGCACCAATCGCTTTGAAATTCAAATGGATCGGGCAAAGCTGGTGGCGGAGGACGACAAGCTTTCTCTTTTGGAATACGACATGACCGAACAAGAATTTTCAAAAACCAACCGATCGCCGTTTGCAACAGTCGGCGCCCGACAAGTCGACGTATCCACGGACGGACAAAATCCGCAGCATGTCGGGGTGATCAATGCCTGGGGCGGCGCCATTTTGCGCGGCGAAAAGCTGGTGGCAGGCGGTGCGGAGGGAATGAACGGACTGACCCTTTCCAACGCCATGCATCTTTCCTCTTGGTTGGGACGGGAAATCACCCTCCCCTTTGATGAAAAACTCTATTATGACGAGCTGATGAAGCGTGTGGCAAAATCCGTGCGCAAAAGCGGGGTACGCGAGGTCGTGGCAGATACGTCCGACTCCTACGCGGGCAGTCGATAGGTGCGGGCGGATGAAAGAACTGACGGTCGGTATCATCGGCGTCGGCAATATGGGGTCGGCGCATCTTGCTTGTATTTACGGCGGTAATATTCGCGGGCTGCGCGTCCTTGCCGTCTGCGACATTGACGAAACCCGCCGCGCCGCCGTGCGGGCGGCGTATCCCGATCTTGCGGTCTATGAGGATTTTCACGCGTTGTTGGCGCAAAAGGAAATCGGGGCGGTCATCATCGCCGTGCCGCACCGACTGCACGGTCAAATTGCCTGTGCGGCCTTTGAAAGCGGCAAGCACGTTTTGGTGGAAAAGCCGCTGGATGTGCGCCTTTCCGAGGCACGGCGGGTTTGTAAGGCCGCCCGACAAAGCGGTCGGGTATTCGGCATTATGTTGAATCAGCGCACAAATGCGCTTTTTGCAAAGGCGCGCGAAATTGTGCAAAGCGGGGAACTGGGAAAACCGGTTCGCTCAAATTGGATCATTACCAATTGGTTCCGTACGGAAAGCTATTACCGTTCGGGCGGCTGGCGCGCCACCTGGGCGGGCGAGGGCGGCGGTGTGTTGCTGAATCAGGCGCCGCACAATTTGGATCTGTGGCAATGGATTTGCGGGATGCCGCTGGCAGTACGCGCCGTTTGCAATGTCGGTAAATACCATTCGATTGAGGTGGAGGATGAGGCCATCGTTTACGCGGAGTTTGAGGGCGGCGCAAGCGGTGTGTTTATCACCTCTACCGGCGAGAGCCCCGGCACCAACCGACTGGAAATTGTCGGCACGAAAGGGAAACTGGTGCTGGAGGACGGCCTTTTAAAGCAGTATACACTGGAGGGGGATACGCGCGATATTATCGCCCAAAGTGATAAAGGCTTTGTAAAACCGAGGTATACCTATTCCGAATATAAAAGCACGCGGGAAACGGCGCATGCCGGCATTTTGCAGAATTTTACCGACGCGGTTTTGCACGGGGCGGCGCTGTTGGCGCCGGGCGAAGAGGGAACGCATGAGCTGGAAATTTCCAATGCGGCCTATTTGTCCGCCTGGACGGGGGGTGCGCGCATTGCGCTGCCGATGGACACCGAACGGTTTGATCAGTTGCTTTCGGAAAAGGCGGCACATTCCGTGACCCATGAAAATATTGCCGCTCCGATGACCGACGGCTATAAAAAACGCTGGCAGGTCAATTGGTAGCGGCAGGGACAATAAAAAAGCTGTAAAAACGGTGGTTTTTACAGCTTTTCTTTTATGGGCTTTTTTGAAATTCCGCGCGATAGGCGGCGGGTGTTTTTCCGAAACGGCGATGAAACAGTCGGTTAAAATAAGTCACCTCATTAAAGCCGACGGCAAAGGCAATATCGATGATTTTTTGCCGTCCCTCGCGCAGCATCTGCGCTGCGGTTTGCAGCCGCCGCTCATTTCGATAGGCGCAAAAGCTTTGCCCGATATGCTGCCGAAACAGGCGCCCGAGATACTTTTCGTTTTTATGCAGTGCAAGCGCAAGGGAGGAAAGCGTGGTGCTTTGTGCGGGATCATCCGCTGCCAGCAGCATGCGGCGCACGGCGTCGGGTAACGGCGCCCCGTCGGGCGCGGGCGTGACGGCCAGACGATTTTGACAAAGCTCGGCCACGGCAGCGGCAAGGCGGCAAAGCGCTTCTGTTGAAAAGGAACGCTCGGCATCGCGCAGACCGGCGGCCAGAGTTGGGTAGGACAGACCGTAGCGATCGCAGGCCGCTTGCAGCGCGGTGCGGTCGTCGCTCGGTTCGACATGGGTGATATATACGGTGGCTGCCCACTCGTTTTTTTCCGACACCGGGCAAACGACTTGAAAGAGACCGTGTACGCAGTAATCGGCAAAGGCCCCCTGCGCGGCCGCCCGTATGTCGCATTGCGTGCGGCAGCGCATACAGCGCGCCATGCCGCCCGGTTGATTTTTGATATAACTGCAATTGCCGTCATTATGAAACCGATGGCAGGTGTCCAGCCCCAGCCGCCGCGCCGTTTCGGGCGTGCAAAAAATACGAATATGAAAATTTCGGTTGTATTCCAACAGGGAAATCCAATCACTGATCCGTTGCACGACATTCCCTCCGATAAAAAAGTAACTTAATTATAAAACAAAAGTATCTTTTTTTCAAGAAAATCAAAAAATTACGCTGTATAATGAAACAAAAGATTACTTTTCGATCGGAGGAAACGCATGGAAAAATATGATGTAATTGTGGTGGGCGGCGGTTTTGCCGGCGTCGGCGCGGCGATTGCCGCCGCGGAAAACGGGTGCAAAACGCTGTTGATCGAAAAAGGCGGCGCGTTGGGCGGTGCCGCGGCACAGGCATTGGTGATGCCGTATATGCCCTTTTTTACCGATATAAAAACCGATCGGGGGTCCAAGCGGCAGTATTTGGTGCGCGGCATTTTTGAACGCATCAGAAAAAGCACCTATAACTATGACTACCCCAACGAAACCCGTTTTGACACCGAAATGCTGAAATGCCGTCTGGACGAAATGGTTTGTCAAAGCGGTGCGACGGTGCTGTTTCACAGCTTGGTAACCCGCGTTCAAAAGGAGGGGGCGCGCGTTTCGGCGGTGGAGATCAGCGCCTTGGGAAAATGCTTTTGGGTGGCGGCGGACTGCTTTGTGGACGCCACGGGCGACGGCAATCTTTGCACGGCGGCGGGCGCTTCGTTTACGTTGGGGCGCGAGGAGGATCACCTTTGCCAGCCGATGACGCTTTGCTTTCGTTTAGGCGGCGTTGATACCCAAGCCATGCGTGCTGCTTTGCCGGAAATTCAGGCCTTTTATCGGCAAAAACAGGCGCTCGGAGCGCTGATCAATCCCAGGGAGGATATTTTGCTGTTTGATACCTGCCTGCCCGGGGTGGTGCATTTGAACTCTACGCGTATTATAAAATTGGATCCGACCGATCCGTTTGCCCTCAGTCAGGCGGAAATAACGGGACGGCAGCAAATGCTGGAGCTTTTTTGGCTGCTGCGGAAAAATTTCCCCTGCTTTTATAATAGCTTTATTGTGGCCGGCGCAGCGTCCGTCGGCGTGCGGGAAAGCCGCATGATCACGGGGGATCATATTTTGACGGCGGACGAGCTGAAAGCGACGACGCGCTTTCCGGACGCCATTGCTGCGGGGAATTACGACATTGACATTCACAATCCCGCGGGCAGCGGCACCTCGCATTACTATTTTGCCCCCGGCACCTACTATACCATTCCCTATCGCAGTCTGTGCGTCAAGGGCTTTGATAATTTGCTGGTGGCCGGGCGCTGCATCAGTTGTACGCATGAGGCGCAGGCCTCGGTGCGTATCATGCCCATTTGCTGCGCCACCGGTCAGGCGG
>CAKRPM010000146.1 GCA_934378025.1 uncultured Eubacteriales bacterium
GGCGCGACGGTAAAACGGAAAAAGAGGCAAAAGCGGCACTGGAAGAATTGAAACTGAAGCTGAACGCCACCGTATACGAAGAATACAGCGATACGCTTGAAAAGGGAATGATCGTTCGTCAGGCACCGGCTTTCGGAACCTCCGTATCCAAAGGTACCAGCGTTACCATTTATGTCAGCAAGGGGAAGGATCCCGAAAAAGAGAAAGAACAAACCGCAAGTGTCAGCGTTACCATTACCTTTGACAAATCTTATACCGATCAGACCATGAAGATTTCCATTAAACAGGGCAACACGGTACTGAGCGCCCAAAATGTGGCATACAGTTCTTTGTCCAAAGGTGTGTTCACTTGGACCGGTACGGCCAAAATCGGCGAAGTTGTTACCGTTTCGGTTGATGACGCCGTGCAACACACCATGACGGTATCCAGCGGTTTGAATTCGGCAAAGATTAAAATGAGCAGCGGCGGATATGTTGAGCCGCCGCAATACGGCGACGTGTCCGTCTCGATTACCTTTGATGAAAGTTATACGGATCAAACGGTGATCATTCGAATTACCGAGGACGGAACGGTTCTGGAAAGTCAGACGCTGCCGTACAGCGGTCTGACGGACGGCACCTATACTTGGTCGGGCAGTATTAAAGTCGGAGCAACGGTGGTTGTTTCGGTAGACGGCACGGTTCAAAAAGAACTGACGGTGAAGGAAGGAAGCAATGATATTTCCGTGTCCATGAGCAGCGGATCTTATGTGCCGCCCGAACCTGTCACACCGACAACCTAACGCCTATGCACGGAAGAATTATACAACCCATTTCCGGGATTTATCATGTGGCTACGGAGTGCGGCATTATTGCATGCCGCGCCCGCGGAATTTTTCGAAAAAAGAATATTATACCGCTTGCAGGCGATTATGTATCGATTACGCTTCTCGGTGAAGGGGAAGGCGTTATTGATGAAATTCTGCCGCGGCGAAATTCATTTATTCGGCCGAGCGTTGCAAACATCGATGTAATTTGTTATGTCATTTCCGCGCGCTTTCCGGAACCGAATGAACTGTTGCTGGATAAAATGACGGTTTTGGCGGCGTTTAAAAACGTTGAAATTGTTTTAATTTTAAACAAAACGGATTTAGACGAGGATCAGAGCGCCCGGCGTTTGCTCGGTCAGTATCGAAAACTCGGATATACGGTTTTTGAAACCTGCGCGCTGCAAAACGAGAGTCGTGCGGCGCTTTTGGAGCATCTTCAAAACAAGACGGTCATTTTTTCCGGAAATACGGGCGTGGGAAAATCGAGTTTGCTAAACACGCTCTCGCCCGGTATTGAGGCCAAAGTCAGTGAAATCTCGGAAAAGCTCGGCAGGGGCAGACATACCACGCGTGAGATTACACTTTATGCTGCGGAAAACGGTATGCTGCTCGGCGATACGCCGGGATTCGGCAATATCGATCTGACGCTTGAGCCCGATTTGACGCCCGAGCGATTGCCGCACTGCTTTCCGGAATTTCGTCCGTGGATTACCCAATGTCGGTTCGCCGACTGTACACATACCGGGGAGTATGGCTGTATGCTGGCGCAAAAGGCGGCTGCACACGAAATTCTGCCGACCCGATATCAAAGCTATCTTCAACTCTATAAACAGATTACTGCCTTGCAGCGGAAACGCTATCAAAAATAGGTGCACTTTGCACCTATTTTTTTTGTGTTCATATAGTGAAAGTAATACGAAGCAGAAGGGAGTAACGGCATGAAAAACAATTGTTCATCCTCTCCGATGCAGCTTTTGGTGGTTGCCGCACTTTCATTTGCTGTCGGTGTGCTGGTCGCTGTCTTTTTGCCGGATATTATTATCATTGTAATGCTGACAATCTGTATGGCGGTTTTGTGTATCTTATTATTAAAGAGGTGACAAATATGAAAGTTGTAATTTATCAACCCGGTGCATTTTGGGCAAGCATTTTGAAAAGAATTTTCAAAATAAAGGCGTAAATGTGTATAAATTTGCCGTTTGCTTCATAGGTAATAAAGAAAGGAGTAACGGCCATGGACAAAGGAAATTCATACAGAGATATCGGAATACCGGAAACGGTATATGAAAATTACATAGAGGACAGAATTGAACAGGATTTGACAATCCCGGATTATCAGGCGTCTGCGCGAAAAGTTGTGGAATGCAGCGCAAGGGCAGTGATTTTGAATAAGGCGGTGTCTTCGGAAAGCGTTTCGCTGGACGGTGTATGCGTTTGGACATTGGTATATTTATCCGAAGAGGATGAACTGCTGCACAGTCTGACCTGCGAAAAGCCCTTTTCCGAAACCTTTTCGGGTACGGGCGAGGGTGCGTTGAGATACCGAATTAAAACGCAAAATGTACTTTGCAAATTGCAGAGCCCGCAAAGGGCGATTTGTAAGGCTTCGCTTTGCATTGCCCTGCAAATTGACGGCAGCCGTTCTAAGCGGTTGTTGGCAGAGTCCGCGGATGAGCAGACGCAATTTTTGCGGCAGGACGCACAGATTTTAAGTTCCGTTTTTCAAGGAGAAAAAGAATTTAAAGTCACGGGAGAAGTTCCGATTAAAAAAACCGGTGAATTTCAAGTGTGCCGCGAAAAATCCGAAATATTGCTGCGCGAAATTGAAGCCGGGGAAGATAAACTGACGCTGCGCGGCGTATGTAAAAACCAGGTTATGTTGTTAAGCAAAGAACGTTGCGAAGCGGAGTGTATTGAAAGCGAGACGCCGTTTACGCAAATGATTGATATGCCGGGCGTACAGAACGGGTGCAGAGCGCATGTTCGGTGCACGGTTAATGAAACGCAAAGCAGCATTTTAGGAGAAGATAAAGAGCGCTCGGTGTTAATCAGCAGTACGGTTGAAGCACAAGCGGTCGTATACTGTGCGGATGAAATTTCTCTGCTCTCCGATGCGTATCATCCTGTTTTTGAGCTGGAAACGCAAAGTGAACCGGTGGAATTTTTTGAGGATCTTTTGCATCTGAATATCTCACAAAAAATGAATGAAAAAATCCATTTGTCTACTGCGGATATTTCGATTTTATATCATCACACCGAGTGCGAAATTGAAAAAATCACCGCCCATGATAATATGCTGATATTGGACGGAAAGCTGAAAGTTACATTTGCCTATCGGCAAAACGATGAAATCGGATGCAATGAATTTTCGCTGCCGTTTCAAGCAACCAAGGCGGTGGGCGGCTCGTTTGATAAGCTAAAATGCGAGGCGCAAGCATTTGTGGAAGATTTTAATTATATTATTTTAAGTGACACGGAAATTGAAATCAGCTGTACCGTTCATACGGCACTGAGTGTTTTTGTGCTACGGGAAGCGAAGGCACTGAGCGATATGTCGATGACCGAGCGGCGCCATGATCAAATTTTAAAAACACCGCTGGTTTTATACTACGGCACCAAAGGCGAGCAGCTTTGGGATATCGGCAAAAAATATTTCGTCCCGATCTCCGTATTACAGGAAAATAACGAGCTGACGGAACAAATTCTCCCTGAGGATACATTGCTTTTTATCAGCAAACATTGAAAATCACCGGATCCTTCTTATACAAGAGGGGTCCGGTGATTTTTTTGATGGGAAAAAGCGAATATTTTTGTAAATTTATAGACAAATATTAAGAAGTCAGTTATAATAATATATTATACTGTAGGGCAAAGGAGTCGGAAAATGTCAGCAGAGCAAGCGCGTAGCCGTGCGATCGAGCAACTTTATACATACTTTTCGGGTCGTCGGCAGCCAAAGGCACATGTGGTGACCTACGGGTGTCAGCAAAATGTCAGCGACAGTGAAAAAATCAAAGGATATTTGGAGCAAATCGGTTATGATTTTACCGATACGGCGGCTGATGCGGATTTGATACTAATGAATACCTGTGCGGTTCGCGAACACGCGGAACTGAAAGTATACGGCAATGTCGGGGCGCTGAAAGCGCTGAAGGAGAAAAAACCGGAACTTGTCATTGCTCTTTGCGGCTGTATGATGCAGCAGGAGAGCGTGCAACGGCATATTCAACAAAAATATAAGCATGTGGATAT
>CAKRPM010000147.1 GCA_934378025.1 uncultured Eubacteriales bacterium
GCGATTGTCACGCTGTCTACCAAGATGGGGATCTATGACCTGCTTCCGGTGACAGATCGGACGATTGAACAGATCATGAAACAGTTCCGCCTTTTCTTAAAAAAGGGAAAACAGGTGGCATTTGTCGTTCGTAAAGGTGCGCTTGAGTTTGACGGATCGGTTCAATACAAAAACGAATTTTCCATAAAGCGCGAAGAAATTATACGTCATATCGTTGCCGTGAGTGAAACGGACAGCATTGTGTCCACCACCGGAAAGGCAAGCCGTGAATTATTTGAAATTCGGGAACAAAATCATCAATCGCACGGATACGATTTTTTAACCGTCGGCTCAATGGGACACAGCTCCTCCATCGCACTGGGAATTGCCTTGCAAAAGCCTGAAAAAAAGATTTGGATTATTGATGGCGACGGTGCCGCGCTGATGCATTTGGGGGCAATGGCGGTGCTTGGAAATTACAATCCCAAAAACATCGTACATATTTTGATCAATAACGGTGCGCATGAAACCGTCGGCGGTCAACCGACCGTTATGAATTCAACGGACATTCTTTCGATTGCAAAGGGCTGCGGTTATCGAAATGTGATCAGTGTGGAAACGCTTGAGGCGCTCGATCATGCCCTTAAAGAGGCGAAAGAGCGGCAGGAGTTGAGTTTTATTGAGGTAAAATGTGCCATTGGTGCGCGCGATGATTTGGGACGACCGACAACAACGCCCCTGGAAAACAAAGAAAATTTCATGAGATTTTTACAGCAATAAAATTGAGGCATTGCTTATGAATGAAAGAACCGTCCAAAAAGCGCTTATGAAACTCTTGCGTTCGGCCATCCTGAACGAACCGATTACCGAAGAGATCGGAGCGCTTATATCGGAAGACATGCTGCCGCCCATCTTTTCTTTGGCGCAAAAGCATGATGTAGCTCATTTGATCGGCTACGCATTTCAGCTTAATAAAATTGATTTTTCGGAAAACAGTTATTTTCAAGCTTTTCGAAAAATGCATATTTTAGCCATTGTCCGATATGAACAGTTAAATTTTGAACTTAAAGAAATATGCAAGGCTTTGGAAAATGCAAAAATTCCCTTTATGCCGCTTAAAGGATCGGTGTTGCGCAACGATTATCCGGAGCCGTGGATGAGAACCAGTTGTGATATTGATATTTTGGTCCGTCAAGCAGATTTAGAGGCGGCGGTGCAGTATTTAAACCGTAATTGCGCTTATCGAAAAATCGGTGCGGGTTCGCACGACGTCATTCTTTCGACGAAACGAAAAATTCATGTTGAACTGCATTATGATTTAATCGAAAAGGGAAGAGCCAACTCTTCAAGTACCGTTTTAAAGGATGTGTGGAAAGAAAGCGTTTTAAAGCCAGGATACTCCTTTTGGCATGAAATGAGAGATGAATGGTTTTATTTATACAATATCGCTCACATGGCAAAGCATTTTGAGTTCGGCGGTTGCGGAATACGCTCAATTATTGACACATGGATTTTAAATGATCGGGTAGCGCATGATCAAGAACAGCGCACCCAATTGCTGCAAAAAGCCGATCTTTTAAAATTTGACAGTGCGGTGAGACATTTGATTGCCTTTTGGTATAAAGATGAAGTACCGGACCCTGTGACGCAGGCATTTGGCGAATTTATCATCAGCGGCGGCATTATCGGAAACAAAGATAATTACGTTGCCGTTCAACAGCAAAAACAAGGCGGAAAAACCAAATATGCTGTTTCAAGAATTATTCTTTCCTATGATGATATTAAATTTTTATATCCGATTTTACAGAAACATAAGTGGCTGACGCCGGTGATGCAGATACGGCGCTGGGGTGATATTGTTTTCAGCGGCAGGATGAATCGATCGATAGACGAACTTAAAATCAACCGTCAAATGACCTCTGAAAAAGCCAAAGAAACAGCGCATCTTTTAGAGCAATTAGGATTAAAATAAATAAAAACCACCAAAACTTTGGTGGTTTTTATTTTAACAAACGCGGGCTTTGGATGATAAGTTTTTATATGTGGAAACAATAAGAATCAGTGAAATAAATGCGGTAATGATGTCGGACACCGGCATGGAATAAAGCACCCCGTCCAAGCCGAAGAAAATCGGAAGAATCAGCGCAAATCCGACGCCGAAAATGATTTCACGAACCATTGATAAGAAGGTGGAGGCAACCGCTTTTCCCATGGCTTGTAAAAAAATAAAGGTTGCCTTATTGATACAAGCCAGCACAATCATACAAAGGTAGATCCGAAAAGATTTTACGGCAAATTCCGTATAATAACCGCTTTCACCGGCCGAACCGAAACTCGCAATTAACTGTTTGGGAAAGAATTCAACAATGATCAATGAGATAGCACCGATACAGCTTTCGGTTAAGAGCAAGCGTGTAAATAATTGTCGGACGCGTTGAAACTTTTGCGCTCCCATATTAAAACCGATGATCGGGATACATCCGGCGGCCATGCCGATGACAATGGAAATAATGATTTGAAAGACCTTCATAACAATGCCCACAACAGCCATCGGAATTTGTGCATATTGCTCTTGACTGAAAATTGCATCAAGTCCGCTGTATTTTCGGATCATATTGTTGATGGCCGCCATGGCGGCCACCAAGGAAATTTGCGCCAAAAAGCTGCAAAGTCCCAGTGAAAGAATTTTACCTAAAATTTTCTTTTTGAATATGAAGTCGCCTTTGGCAGGTTTTATAATCTTTGCATGGACAAAATACGCGGCAGCCAGCAGAGCAGTGGCAATTTGTCCGATGACTGTGGCAACGGCGGCGCCGGTCATGCCCCATTTGAAAACAAAAATAAAAATCGGATCAAGTATGATATTAAGTACGGCACCCAGTAAAATGGAAATCATGGCAAATCGCGGGCTTCCGTCCGCACGGATGATCGGATTCATCGCCTGTCCGAACATATAAAAAGGAATTCCAAGTGTAATCCAAAAGAAGTATTCTCTTGAAAAGTCAAAGGTTTGCGCATTTACACTACCGCCGAAAAGGCGAATAATCGGATCGGCAAAAAGCAGGTAAATTCCCATAATCAGCAGACTGCTGATCAAACAGATTAAAATTGCATTGCCGACGCTTTTTTTCGCATCATTGCTGTTTTTCTCACCCAGCGAAATACTTACAAACGCACATGTACCGTCGCCGATCATCACCGCTACGCCCAATGCAATCACGGTTAATGGGAATACTACGGTGTTGGCGGCATTGCCGCAAGAACCCAAATAGGATGCGTTTGCAATAAATATTTGATCGACAATGTTGTACAAGGCGCCGACCAAAAGCGAAATGATGCAGGGAAGCGCATAGGCGCGCATCAGCCGCCCTATTCTTTCGGTGCCGAGAAAATTTTGATGGTGATCACTCATAAAAATAAACCTCCTAAAAATAAAAAAGTGATGCGCAAGTCCAAACCGGACTTACGCATCACTGCTACACGTTATTGCCCTTATTATAAGGCAAAAATGCAAAATTTTCAAGAATTTTTTTGTAGAAAATATGGATAAAAATTTTCAACATGCACGCCTGATTTGAGGAAAAAATGTAATTTACAGATGAGAAAAAGATACTTCCCACAACCGAAATTGGTGAGAAGTATCTTTTTTTATTTTAACATTTCTTTTAGGTCTTCTTCCGGTGTGGTAATGGGGGCAATGCCGTAGTTTTCCACCAAATAGTTCAGCACACCCGGCGAAATAAACGCCGGTAATGTGGGGCCAAGGCGGATGTTTTTGATGCCCAGATGCAGCAAAGTCAGCAGGATACAAACTGCCTTTTGTTCGTACCATGAGAGCACCATGGACAGCGGCAGATCATTTACACCGCAGCCGAATGCGTCGGCCAGCGCGACAGCAATTTGAATGGCGCTGTAGGCATCGTTACACTGTCCGATATCCATTAGACGAGGCAGGCCGTTGATAGTACCGAGATCAAG
>CAKRPM010000148.1 GCA_934378025.1 uncultured Eubacteriales bacterium
GTGCGTCACTGCCGGCAATGTAGATTTTGTCAATGCACAGCGGTTGATCGCGAATGTCCAAAAGCCAGTTACCGAGTGTGGAAATATTATCCTTGAACGTATCCAACCGCGTCGGAATGGAATACGGTTTGGCAAGGAAGTCGGTCAGCTGAACCACCAAGGTGTTCAAAATCTCGGAGTCGCCGCCGCCTTTGCCGCCGTTCAAATCGTCCACCGTCTTTTTGGAGGTGCTCATTGCTTCGATCACGTTATTCAGCATGTTCTCCAAATCCTGAACTCTGGTCATCAATTGATAGTCACGGTTTTTATCCGGCTCGGTGCCCGTGATCAATACGATTTTTCTATATATATAGTTTAATTGGTAGACAATTTCTTCAACGTCGCGGTAGGTCTGCGACATAGCGCCGATACTCGCTTCCAGCGACAGCGTATGTTTCCCCGCCGTTAAATAAAATTTGTAGTTTTCGTAGCCGTCATCTTCGGTTTTGCGACCGGCCACCACATATTGAAAGCCCGTTTTGTAATCAAAAGTGATGTGCTGTGCTTCCTCAAAAGGAATTTTGTTGTCAATATAAAGCTTTCTGTACGTTGCCATACCGCGTTTATACGACTGTCTGAAACGGAAAGAAATCTCATAAAGTCCGTCTTCCGGCACATCGATGGTCCAGTTTACGGCATTGCCGCTCTTTTCCCAGTTGGTACCGCCCAGCGTGTTATAAACGGTTTTGCTGACGCTGTAGGGCGTCACCTTGGCATCGCTGCGGTCAAAGGCCATTTGAACGATCGAGTCACTCTTATCGGTGAATTTTTCAGCTTCCACCGGCTCCAGCTGTGCGCTGGTATCCTGAGCGCCCGCCGCATAGGCTTCGCTTAAATATGTATCATACGAGGAAAGCTCGCCTTCATTGTGCAGTTTGATCTGCGCCAAGCCGAACTGCCCGCTCTCCACGTCAAAAGCCAACTCGTGCTTACCGGCCGTCAAATAAAACTTAAACGACTCCAGATAGCGACCCTCGGCGTCATACAAGTCCTTGGTCAACCACTTCGGACTTTGGACCTGACGCGGCAAAAGCTCGTTGCCGACTTTATCATGATCCAGTTCCCCATCGCCCGTCTCATTGATCCACACGCGCTTCATGTTCAGCGCCGCTGCTTCCTCAAACGGACTTTTTCCGTCGATAGAAAAGGCAAACTCCAAATCGTTGCCGTTTTCATCCGCGATCGGGAAATAGTTCATCTCCACGGCGTACATACCGGTTTGCGGCACCGTAACGGAATAAACGATTTTACCGGTTGCCTTAATCACCGCAACGCCCTGCGCGCCCTCGAAATCATTCGAGCGCGTCACCTTAGCGGGTGCAGACGTAAAAGAATCGCCGCGCACCGTAACGGACGGCATCTGCTGATCGTACTCCGCATACTTTTCATGATAATCGGTGTACAAATTCTGTCTGACAAACCCCGTCAAATACGTATCGGTATCCCCGGAATTTCCGCCGATCTCGTACTGTGCAGCATTGTAGCCGTCACCTGCCGTCTCTCCGTCCGCCGACGCCACGATGTTCAACGAAAGCAACAACGAGAGCATCAGCACGAAACAGACAACAGATTTGAACAAACCTCTGCATGTTCTTCTGTTCGACATTACATTACCTCCAAACAAAATTGATTACAAAACGAGAGCATAAAAAATCTTTCTTCCGCCAAAAGGGCAGAATAATACCTCAGATAATATGCTTCGTTATACAGTGTAACATATTATATAAACAAATTCAACAATTTAGTAATAAAAATATCCAATTTTTTTAAATTTTTTCCGCCAAAAAGAGCTGTTTTCGATTTTTGATGACAAAAATTTTTTGGAATTTTTGTGCATATTATACAAAAAATACGCCTTGATTTTTTTCAAGGCGTATTTTTTGGTTATTTTGTACACTTTTCTAATTTTTGTCCGATGACAGCAAATCCTGTTTGATTTTCCACAGCTTTTCGGAAAGATCGACATAATATCTGTGCGGATTCTCGAAGCGTTTCACCTCATCCCACAGATTCTCCACCTCCGCCGCACAAAACGCACGGCTCTCCTCAATGCTCGGAATCTGATAAACCAGCTTTCCTTCTTTGAAAATTTGACGGCGGATTTCCACAGCCGTGAAATTCTCAACCAGCTTTTTCTTCCAGGTATGCACCGGATCAAACAGCAAAAACGGCTTGGACTCGTCAATCGTTTCATCAAACAGCGTCACAACGTCCGCAATTGCCTTGCCGCTTTCCTTGGAATACAGACGATAAACCTTTTTAAAGTGCGGATTGGTGATTTTTTCGGTATTCTCCGAGATTTTGATTTTCGGAATGATTTCGCCGTTTTTCTCAACAGCCGCCAATTTATAAACGCCGCCGAACACCGGCTCGCTCTTGGAGGTAATCAGCCGCTCGCCGACACCGAAAGAATCCACCTGTGCGCCTTGCAAAATCATTTCGCGAATCATATATTCATCCAAAGAATTGGACACCATGATTTTACAGTCGGGGTAGCCCGCCTCGTCCAGCTGACGACGGATTTTTTTGGTCAAGTACGTAATATCCCCCGAATCAATCCGAATACCGGCCGGCCGATACCCCTTGGGTTTGAGCACGGTGTCAAATGTCTTAATGGCATTGGGCAGTCCCGATTTCAACACATTATAGGTATCAATTAACAGTACGCAGTTGTCGGGGTAGATCTCGGCATACGCGCAAAACGCCTCATATTCGCTGTCAAAGGTCTGCACCCAGCTATGTGCCATAGTGCCGCCGCTGGGAACATGATACAGCATGTCCGTCAACACATTGGAAGAACCGACGCAGCCGGCAATATAGGCCGCCCGCGCACCCAGCACCGCACCGGCATATCCCTGCGCCCGGCGCGAACCGAATTCGGAAACCGCGCGACCTTCCGCCGCGCGCACAATACGATTGGCCTTGGTGGCGATCAGCGATTGATGGTTAACGGTCAGCAGCAGCATCGTTTCCACCAGCTGCGCCTGCACAGCCGGTCCCCGCACGGTAACAATCGGCTCTCTGGGAAAAATCGGCATGCCCTCGGGCACCGCCCACACATCGCACTTAAACTCAAAATTTTCCAAATAATTTAAGAATTTCTCGTCAAACGTTTTTTTGGAACGCAAAAACTCAATATCTTCTTTTGTAAATTTCAATCCCTGTAGATATTCGATTACCTGCTCCAGACCGGCTGCGATGGCAAAGCCGCCGCCATCCGGAATATTGCGAAAAAACATATCAAAATAAACAATTTGATCTGCTTTTCCCTTCAAAAAATAGCCATTGCTCATGGTAAACTCGTAAAAGTCATTGAGCATACTCATGCTGAAATTTCGTTCAAAAAACATATTGTTCTCCTTTGAGAATATTCATAATTCTTATTCTTTCGACCTCTCTTCCCCTTGCGCGGAAACGGCGCAAAAGTCAACCGCATGCTATTATAAACATTTTTTTAAAAAAAGTCAACAAAACGCCCCGAATTATTGCAATTGTATGACAAAAATGTTAAAATGAATCAAACACTGAAAATAATATGCACTTTTTTCTCTCATATATTACAGCTACCGATTAGGAGGCTCTCATGAAAACCAAAGAAGCAAAAAAAATATTCAATGAGCAATACGATGCATTTTACAATGAAATCTACAGCTATATTTTTGCAAAAACCGGCGATGTTCACAGCACGCCGGAAATCTTAAACGATTCATTTTTAAATTTTTACAAGCATGTTTTGTCGCTTGAAAAGGACAACATCGTAAATAAGCGTGCTTACCTTTATAGTATTGTACAAAAAAATCTGGCCAAGTACTACAAAGCAAAAGCCTCCCCCGCCGTATCATTGGACGCGCCCGAGACGGGAGCGGACTACGATCGTCTGATTGCCGGCGAGCTTTCCGAGCACATCATTTCT
>CAKRPM010000149.1 GCA_934378025.1 uncultured Eubacteriales bacterium
CGGAGCGCCCCGCCGGCCCGCTCACGGGCGCGGCCATGCTGGCCTCTTTTACCGCGGCGACGGCATGCGCTTTTTCAAAATACGATATCGTTCATTTTCATGCCGAGGGGCCTTGCGCCGCCATGTGGATTCCCGCTTTGTTTGGAAAAAAATGCGTGGCCACCGTTCACGGCTTGGACTGGCAGCGGGAAAAGTGGCGGGGCGGTTTCGGCGCGAAATACATAAAATTCGGAGAAAAAATGATGGTGAAAAAGGCCGATCAAATTATTGTGCTCAGTCCCGGCGCGCAAGATTATTTTGCTCAAACCTACGGTCGGGAAACGATCCTGATTCCCAACGGTATTGCCCGTCCGACCCCGCTTGCGGCGGATATAATTCAAAAACGGTTTGGGCTGGAAAAAGACGGCTATATTTGTCTGGCCTCCCGCTTAACCCAGGAAAAGGGCGTGCACTATTTAATGGAGGCATACCAAAGATTGTCTCCCGCCAAAAAGCTTGTCATTTGCGGCGATACCAGCGACACGGATGCGTATGTCGGGCAGCTTCGGAAGATGGCAGGCGAAAATCAAAATATCATTTTTACCGGCTTTATTGCGGGAGATACGTTGGCCGAGATGTACAGCAATGCCTATCTGGTTTGCTTGCCCTCCGATTTGGAGGGAATGTCGTTGAGCTTGCTGGAGGCGCTGTCCTACGGCAATGCGGTGCTTTGCTCGGATATCCCCGAAAACATAAGCGTATGCGGTGATACGGCACTGACCTTTCGCAAGGGCGATGTGGACGATTTGACCGAAAAGCTGTCCTATCTGCTCAGTCACCCAGAAGCGGTGCAGGCTTATCGAAATGTTGCGGCCACGGTTTGCGATCGGTTTTCTTGGCAAAAGACTGCCGACGCCACCGCCCGGTTATATCAAACGGTTGTAAAAGAAGGAGGAAAGCGGCTATGATCAATTCCGAATATGATTTCACCTGGGAAAAAATCGTAGGTGAGATGGAAAAAAGCGTTCCCGCCCCGGATTTTGAGATTTTTAAGAAAACCTTTTCGCTCTTGCGGGTCAAGGGCAACCTTTTGGTTTTCGGCTACAACGACAAGGCGGCGTATACGGATTTTACCGAAAAATATATGAAGCAAATTTATACGGCCGCCTGCAGCGCTTGTCTTCGCTTGGCCAAGGTGAAGTTTGTACCGCTCACCGCCAAAAACGTTTCTCCGACCCCTTCTGTCGGCGTAAAAAACGGACATCGGGAGAAATACAAACGCGGAATAAAGGAAATTTTGATTTCCGTTTTGTGCCTGGCCGCGGCGTTTGTGCTGCTGCTGACGGGCGTGAGCTTTGCCGTCAATTTGAATTTCAAGGAAAACTTTTATTCGCTGAGTATTCAGCACACTTATGATAATTTCCGCGTGATTCAGCTTTCCGATTTGCACAATGCCGTTTACGGAAAAAACAATGACAAGCTGGTGCACCGTATTACATTGCTCAAGCCTGATTTGATCGTAATGACCGGCGACTGCCTGGATAAAAACGGTTCTCTTGAAAAGCTTGAAGCGCTTTGCAGTCGGTTGACGGCTGTGGCGCCGACCTATTATATCTACGGAAATAATGAAAATGAGGTGGCTTTTGCGTGCGACATGACGCTGGAGGCACTGGATGAAAAGTTTTCTTTTACCGAGGATACACGGGATCCTCAAAAATTGTATCAGTCGGACAGCGGTCTGAAAGCCGCATTGGAAAATGCGGGCGTTAAGGTACTGATGAATGATTTTGATACCATTGAAATCAAGTCCAATAAGGTGAAAATTTTCGGAACGCTGACCTCCAATCCTTCCGCTTTCTGGCCCTATGCGGGGCAGCGGTTCAGTGAGTTTATCAACCGTGAGGACAGTGATGCCATCAGAATTTTCCTTTGTCATGAACCGACGCTATTGGAAACGTTGGACGAGGAATACTGGGGCGATGTTATTTTTTGCGGCGATACACACGGCGGTGTTGTGCGTCTGCCGGGCGTCGGCGCGCTTTACTCCAAGGATTACGGTTTACTGCCGGAGGCAAGAGGTCACATGATTTACGGCAAGTATGCCCTGGGGGAGAGCAGCGTGATTGTAAGTTCCGGTCTGACCAACCGCGGCTGGGTTCGCATTGCCGATCAGCCCGAAATCGTGGTCGCGGATATCAATAAATATTAAGGAAAGGAGCGCTTTACCATGATGGCAAAAATCATTCGATTGATTGTGACGGCAGTCATTGCTTTGGGACTTTTGTCGGCGGTCGTCACGTTTTTCAAAAAAGCCAAAAACCAAACCAGAAGTCAAACCAAGGCACAACTGAAAAAGGCGAAAATTTTTCGTTTTGATGCGTTGATTATAGCGCTCGTTTTATGCGCGGCGGAGGGCGCGTCTGTTTACATGGATACCGCAAAGCAGGCCTCCGCGCTGATCAGTTTAAATTATGCCGAGGCTTCCCAAGGGCAAAACACCAACGGCACCCGCTACAACATGTCGGAAATTATTTGCGACGAGGTGATGGAGCGCACCATTGAAAAGGGCGGCTTTGAAGATGTGAGCGTTTCGGATTTGAAAAGCTGTTTGAGTGTTTCGCCGCTGGTACAGGGCAATTCTTATTCCAAGGACGATTATCATATATCTACGGAGTTTGTCATCAACTATACGGCCGGTAAAAAGACCAAAAAGTATTCCGCCGAAACGGTGATGCAGCTTTTGTGCAATTCATATCGCGATTATTATTTTGATAAGTATGTCAACGATTTTGACATTTCACCGTCCGATTTTGAAGAAACGGATGAGAAAATGGATTTTATCGATACGACGACGCTGCTGGGCAAAAAGGCCAATAAGGTGCTGAACTATCTTTACGGACTGCAGAGCAAAAATTCGTCTTTTGTTTCCTCCAGCGGCGCGACCTTCGCCTCCGTGGCCGCCAAGGTTTACAATTTAAATGAAACGCAAATTAACGATACGCTGTATGCCTTTGTGCTGCAAAACGGCATTTCGGACGATTCGCAGCTGCTGATCAAACGGCTAAGCTACGCCAATGTTCAGGCCGGTTATCAAAAACAGGAGCAGCAACAGTCCTATAATACCACCCATGCCGCCATTCAAAAATACGATAAGGATATGGCGACGGTTGTGTTGGTTCCGACGTGGGATAACGAGGGACAGTACTACATGGGGCGTACAAAGGTCGGTATTGACACGCTTTCCGTTCAGTCTGTTTCGTACAGCGAAAAAATTGCCTCCATTGAAAAAGGCATTAAGGATAATAACCTAAAGCTTGAAAAATTCGGCACAAGCGAGCATAATACCAAGGCCAACAAAGAAAGTGCCAAGGCGCTGATCGCCGGTATCCGCACTTCGCTGAAAAAACTGGCGGAGGAGGCCCGCGCCATCGGACAGGAATATTACTCCAATCAGATGAATCAGTGTATTTCCGCCACCGTATATGCCGGTTCTTTTCTCTCCCAAATGAAAAAAATTCTTTTGGTTTTCGCGGCGGCGTACATTGTTTTTGCGGCCAAAAAAGCCGCCGAGCAACTTTCGGATGATGAGATGAGGGCGTAATCATGGAAGAAAAGAAAATTTTTAAATATATAAAGCGGCTGTTCCCGCTGATTGTGATTGTGTCTCTCTTGGCGTCGGTTTTTGTGAACTATTCGCTTAAGAAAAAGCAGTCCTATACGGCCTCTGCCGTAATCAATTACAGCTTTGACGCCGCAGAAAAGGGCAAAACGCCGATTGATACGGATCTTGATGTCAATGAAATCAAATCCTCTGCCATCATGAGCAAGGTGATTGAACGGCTGTCCCTTTCGGACAGTTATTCGGTGGATACGTTGATTTCCAGAATCAACATTACCGAGTGCCCGGATGAGGATAAAGTGGCACAAAAGGAAGCCAAGCTGAAGGAGGGGGAGGA
>CAKRPM010000150.1 GCA_934378025.1 uncultured Eubacteriales bacterium
TCTCTGGCCTGTTCCCAGTTAAAATGTCCGGTGTCTCCCATGGCGCTGACCGTAACGAAAATGGTGGTGGGCACATTATATTTCTTTAAAATCGGGAAAGCCAACTTATAATTGCTGACATAACCGTCGTCAAACGTTACCACCACGGTCTTTTTCGGCAATGCCCGATTGCCGTTCCAAAAATCGCGCAGCATGGCCAGTGATATAAACGTATAGCCGCGTGCATCGATTTCCTTGATGTTCTCCTCCAAACGCCGAATCGTGGTTCTGACAGAATACTGCGTTTCCTTGGGCGCCTCGGTTTCGTTAATCTCATGATACAGGATGATGCGGCTGTCAAATTTTGTTTGGCCTTTAAAGTACAGCTTCTCCCCCGTCGGATTGGAGAAAAACTTTCCGAAATACAGTGATTTTTCAAAAATGCTCTTGTTATTCAGAAAAACAACCGCCTTGGCGGAAACGCTGTGCAGCAATCCCAATTTCAAGTATTCCTGCGCTTGTTTAAGCGCCTGCTCGCAACGAAAAGCGCCCACGCCGAGAGAATATTCCTTGGTAAAAATCGTCCCGTCGCTGACCGTGTAGGTCACCCGCATTTTCATATCGGAGCGCTGCCCCAGCAGTGTAAAAAATGCTTTTCCGTCAACAACGCGCGCCCCGCTGATATGAAGGCCGTACGGATTTTTGCTGTCTTTATAATATTGTGCCGTGGAAACGCCCCAAATGCGCTCGGCGTAATTCATGGCAATTTGCGCCAGCTGGCAGCGGCTTGCTTTTCCGCGAGGCAGCAGCGTTTTATAATCCGTTCCCTCCACAATGCCGCGCGAAACGCACCAGGCAATGGGCGTTTTGGCATAGGCCGCGATTTTCCCTGCATCCTCATAGCCGTTCAAAGCATCTTTCGGTACGGAAAGATTCATCCGTTGACTTTGCGAAAAACGATACAGCATCGTCATCATTTCCTGTCGGCTGATCGCTTTATTCGGTGCAAAAGTTGTTTTATCGTAGCCGTTAACGATGCCGTTTCGGGCGCAATACTCTACCCCGTCGGCATACCATTTACCGGCTTTCACATCGTGAAAAGAATAATTTTTATACGTATTTCGGCTGCCGCTCATACGGTAGATCACCACGGCGAACATTGCGCGGCTGACGTCGCCCTCCGGATCAAAGCTGCGTTTGCTAACGCCCTGAAACCAATTTTTATCAAAGCAAAAAGAAACCGCCGGACGATACCAAGCGTTTTTCTTTACATCCTCAAACGAATACGCGGCCGAAGCGGATAACACCGACAAAAACAATGCCACGGTAATCATAATGGCAAGCACTCTTTTTTTCATATTTTTCTCCTTTTGTATTAGTTTTTTTGAGACTACCTCAATTATACTATAAGATCCCGGAAATGTCATGAAATTTTCAAAAAAAATCAAAAAATGTTTTTCTTGCATATTGGTGATATATGTTGTATAATGAGAGATATTATTTAAATTAAAAGGAGTTGGTTTTTTCGTGGACCCTGTCCGAAGTATTACGCTGTTTTTTGTTTTGCTGCTTGCCGGCGGCTATTTTGCCGGCACAGAAATTTCGCTTGCCTCCGTCAACAAAATTCGCATTGCCGGCGAAGCGGACGATGGCGACAAACGGGCAAAAAAAGTGGCCTACTTACTGGAAAACTTTGAGAAAGTACTGACAACGCTGTTAATCGGCAACAACATTTCGCACATCGGCTGTTCCACCATTGCAACCGCCATGACCTATTCATTGGTGCATGAGCATAACTGGCCGGCCGCCGCGCAGGTCATTGCAACCCTGCTGACCACCGTGATCGTCTTTTTGTTTGCCGAAATGATTCCCAAATGTTTTGCCAAAAGCTGTAACGAGGCCTTTGCAAAAAACATCGCGGGTTCTATGATCTTTATTATGAAGGTGCTCAGCCCGATCAGCTTTGTCTTTACATCGCTGACGCACTTTTTGAGCAAACCGTTTTTGAAAAAAGCCGTAGAACAACCCACAGTTACCGAAGAAGAGTTATACGATATTATTGACACCGTTGTACAAGAGGGCGAGCTGGACGAGGAAGCGGGCGAGCTGGTGCAAAATGCGCTGGATTTTTCCGATTCTAAGGTACGCGAAGTCTTCACGCCTTGGAAAAACGTCGTCACCGTTACCGACACGATGACGCCCAAGCAAATTGTACAAGTGATAGAAAACGCCTCCCATTCCCGCCTGCCGGTGATCAATGCCGAGGGGACGGTCGTCGGTGTTTTGCAAATCCGCAATTACCTGCGGGCATATCTGCAAGACAAAACGCCCGATCTGCAAAAGCTGATGAATCCCCCGTATTTTGTTGCGCAAGGCAAACCGGTGGACGATCTGATGGATGAAATGAGCGGCAAGGGCGTACACATTGCTTTTGTCACCAATTCCGACGGTAAAACCATCGGAATTATTACTATGGAAGATATTTTAGAAGAGCTTGTCGGTGAAATTTACGATGAAGAGGACGCGAAGGGAGGGCTGACCCATGCCTAATCTTGTGCGTTATCTGTCCCTGGTGGTTTTGGTATTGCTGTCCGCCTATTTTTCCGCTTCGGAAATCGCCTTTGCCTCTGCAAACGAAAGACGATTGAAAGCGGCGGCAGAGGACGGAAAGAAGCTGTCTCAACGCCTGGCCTATAAAATTTATAACAATTACGAGCGGGCGCTGGCCACCATCTTAATCGGGAACAATCTGGTCAACATCGGTGCCTCTTCCATTGCCGCCATCATTTTTATCCGTTTGATGGGTGAGGGCGGATTGTCCTCCTGGACTTCCACCATTGTTATGACCGTTATCATTCTGATTTTCGGCGAAATCATGCCGAAAAATATTGCCAAAAAAATCGCAGAGCCCTTTTGCACCGCGACCTCGATCGTGCTTTACATCTTAACCATCATTACCCGTCCGTTGGTTTGGCTGACGGAGGGAATTGTATGGCTGGTGTCGCGGCTGTGGGTAAAAAACACCGAAAAAGGCCCCAGCGTCACGGAAGATGATTTGGAAACCATCATCGAAACGGTTGAAGACGAGGGCGTGCTGGACGAGGATCGAGCCGATTTGGTGCAGAGCGCCTTGGACTTTGACGACGTGCTGGCCTATGAGATTATTACGCCGCGCGTCGATTTAGTGGCCATTGATATTGACGATCCCATGGACGAGATTATGAAAGTCATTCAAACCTCTCCCTTTTCCCGGATTCCGGTTTATGAAGACACCATTGACAATATCATCGGGATTCTTCATTTAAACCAATGTCTGAAGCTGCTGGCGGCGGGGCAAACCCCCGATCTTCGCAAAATGCTCATGCCGGTGTACTTTGTGCATAAAACCACGCCGCTGGACGATGTACTGCGCGGTATGCGCACGCAAAATCGGCACATGGCGGTTGTAACCGACGAATACGGCGGCGTCATGGGAATTCTGACCATGGAGGACGTTTTGGAGCAGTTGGTCGGCGATATCTGGGATGAATCGGACGTTATTGAAAACGAATGTGTGGAGCTGTCCGAAAACCTTTACGAGGTTGCGGGCGAAATGCGCATTTTGGACTTTTTTGACGAGATCGATTTGGACGACCGCGACTTTGACGACGCCAACACCACCATGGGCGGTTGGATCGTGGAGCTGTTAGGGCATTACCCGAAAATCGGGGACAGTGTTCAATACAAAAATTTGCGCCTTACGGTGCGAAAAATTCATAAACGGCGCGTTGAGCGCATTTTGGTCAAACGACTGCCCGAAGAAAAACAACCGGAAGAATAAATTGAAAAGAGGCTGTAAACAAACGTTTACAGCCTCTTTTTTCATCTTGCGGAAAAGCTTGAGGGCAATACCGTCGGCTTTTCCTCCGGCATCTTATACGTTGAAACGGAACAGGATCACATCGCCGTCCTGCAC
>CAKRPM010000151.1 GCA_934378025.1 uncultured Eubacteriales bacterium
GGGTGTCGCAATCCTTGCAAATTCCCGTGGCGTTATCCACATTTCCGTGCGGGCACGGCGCACCGCACCCGGTGCATTTGCCGCCGCTGCCATAGCTATGTTCATGGTCAGCAATTATCTTGACGTTTTCCAGCGTCAGCACATCGGCATTTGCAATGCTGCCGCTTTCCGTGCCGTAAAACGCGCAGCCGTCTCCCAGCAGGCTGGCAAGCGTCGGTTCTTTATATTCACTGGAGCCCACTTCGAGTTCGGTGGAGATCTTCGTAAACGTGCCGCCGTTCAGACGGATCTCACCAAAGCTTATCGCCAGTCTCAGGTCCGCAAAGGTGCCGCCGGTGATGTTCGTCGTGCCGCCGCACACGTACAGATTCATCCTTTCCCGATAGTCGCCGCCATCCACGGTCAGTGCGCCGTCGTTTATTCTCATCCACTGCACTAAGCCGCCCGAAACGCTGGCGGAAACCTCCTCGCCCTCATATTCGTTAAGAGCAAAATTCGTTACCGTGCCGCCGGTGATATTCACCGTGGCGGCATAGCTTTCCGCCTTCAGATCGGCAATCTCGCCGCCCGCGACCGTCAGCGCGCCGGCGTTCACTGCCAGATACTTGATCTTGCCGTTGCCGACGCTGTCGGTCACGGTCAGTTTGCCGGGCGTCCCTTTGACCTCTTCTTCCGTCTCTTCGTCAAACCCATACGAGCCGACATCGACATAGTTGATACTTTTTCCGTTCAGATCCAGCGTATATTCGCCGGTGATAAACGGAACATCGTCGAGAGTTTCAGACTCCGGCACTGTAATATCGGCAAGCAGCTTCAGCGTGCCGCCGTTTCTGTTCGCATACCCGACCGCGTCGGCATAGCTGTTAAAATTGATCGTCGAGCCGTTTACCGTTGTCACCTCGGCCTCGCCGCTGTCCGCCGCAAATACCGACAGCGGCACCATGGACAACACCATAATAAGCGTCAGCAGCACGGAAAGAATCCGTTTTCCCGATGTCATTTTTGTGTTCATCTTGCTACTCCTTTACACACATTTTGCAATCGCCGCAGAAAGGATCTGCGGAGAAACAGGCTTTTGATGAAAATACGCACAGCCGAGCCTGTAGGACTGCACGCCAAATCCTTTGTCATTTGAAAACCACAGTACCGGAACGCTCTCGCACAAACTTTTAGCGGCGATCACGCCCTCCATGCCGTCCGCACCGTCCATGGTGATCACGATGCCGTCCGGCGGACTTTCTTTGAGGCTTATAATAAAGCTGTCGTAATTTGAGCAGTTTTTTACCTGGATTTTTCGGTAACTCCAATCCGACAAAGCGGCAAGCGAGTTGATAAACTCCTTCCCATCCGTTACAGTTCCGTATAAAACCAATCTCATACAACACCTCTTCTGCCAACATAAATATTATAGATATCATATAAGACGATCGTGATTTTCGCAATCGGTTTGGCACAAGCGGTCAAAAAACGGCACAAGCGGTTATACTTTTCGAGGGGGCTTGGTTTTTTTACAATGGTATGGTATAATAACCGCAGAAAGAATTGCTGCGCAATTCTTTTCGGCTGTCACCGCCCGTGCGTGGCACGGCTGCGGTATTGACGGCTTCGCAAAAATGCCTTTGCGAGCAAGCATTTTTGCTTCATGGTATAATAAGCCACAAAGTGGCTATTATATTTTGATTGCCCTTTTTCTCGCCCACGAAGTGGGCAACCGAAAAAGATGACCAATTATATTTTATCGTCGTTTTTTTCACCCGTTAAACCCACCCAATCAAAAAAAGACGATAAATTTTGCAAAGAGGGTACGGCTGCGGCAATAACCGTACTATATAAGTATCAAGAGGAGTTTTGGCTTTGAAAATCGCAATCGTCGACGATGACATACAAATCTATGAGCGACTGCAGACCTATTTGGAAGAATTGCTCGGTTTTTCGGCGGAATTTTGCTACTTCCCGAGCGGCGAAGCATTTCTTGCGGCGTGGGAACCCGAACGGTTCGAGCTTATTATTCTGGACATCTTTATGGGCAAGCTCACCGGTATGGACGTGGCAAAAGAAATCCGCAAACGGGATGGCGATGTGCGCATCGTCTTCGCCACCACCAGCAACGAGTTTGCCAGCGAAAGCTATGATGTCAACGCCTGCTATTATCTGCACAAACCGTTTGGAAAAGAGCGGGTAAAGGCCATGCTGGATCGAATGGATCTTGCAAAACTTGAAAAAATGCGCGCCGTGCAACTGCCGGACGGTTCAAGCGTCGTACTGCGCAATATTCTCTACGCCGATTGTGCCTCGCATTGCATCACGCTGCACTGCAAGCAACATCAAAATATTATTCTGCGCATGAATTTTTCCGAAATCGAAGCGCTGCTGTGCGCATATCCGTATTTTTTCAGCCCGAGTAAAGGCATTATCGTCAACTTTTTCGAGGTGGCGGTGCAACAGTCCGACACCTTTCAAATGAGTGACGGCACCCCGATCCCCATCAGCCGCCGCAAGGCCAAAGAGGTGCTGAACGCCTATTCCTCATTTTTGTTTGAACAACTACGAAAGGGAGGCGAAAACTAATGCCGCCGATTCATCGAATGATAGAGGTTGCCGTATATTCCCTTTTGAATTTTCTGCCGTTTTTGGTGTTGGCTTTGTATCCGTTTCGCCGCTGCATGCGATTTTCACGAAAAGTTACCGGCGTTTTAATCGGCCTATTGACCCTGCTGCAGCTGCTGCTTGGAACATGGGCGGCGTTTTTTTCCGGCAAGAATGTCGGAAGCATCAGCTTCGTCAGCACCGTATTATATGCAGCGTTCTACTTCTTTGCCGTTAAAAAACATTTCGGGAAAACGCTTTTTACGCTTTTAATGATTTCCAATTTGGCCAATTTTGCCGTCATTTCCTCTAAGTGCGCCGAGGGATTGCTGTTCCCCGCGCTGGCGGCGCAAAGCTACCGCTGGTCGTTTTCTCTGATGCTGTTGATTGTTGAATTGCTCCTGTCCGTCCCGTTGTTTCTGTATATGAAAACAATTTATACCCCCGCGGTGGAAAAAGAGCCCTCGGGCTTTGAATGGCGATATTTATGGTTAATTCCCGCCACTTTTTATATAATGTGGTACTACGCTTTTTACGGCAATGTCTCCCGAAGCAGTTTGGAAATTGCCCTGCGGCCGAAAAACACACTGTTTTTGTTTATCATCAATGTCGGTGCCATTCTGATTTATTATGTGGTGACGCGGCTGATTTTGGAGCAAAACAAAACGCTTGAACTCAAAGAAAAAAATCATCGGCTGAACATGCAGGCGGTACAGTATGAAAACTTGCAGGAAAAGATCACCGACGCCCGCCGTGCCAAGCACGATGTACGGCACCATATTGCCCTGATGCAAGAGTACTTAACCCACGGAAACCTGACGGCGCTTCGGGAATATCTAAACCAATACAGTGCGGATCTTCCGGATGATACGCTGGTGCGTTTTTGTGAAAACACCGCCGCCAACGCCGTGCTGCTGTATTTTGCCCAACAAGCCAAAAATCACAAAATCGACTATATTGTAAAAGCCGATATCCCCGCCGATCTCCCTGTATCCGAAACGGACATCTCCGTTTTGCTGGGAAATCTGATTGAAAATGCGCTTGACGCCTGCAAAGCGGAAAACACCGACAACACAAAAATCATCGTTCGGGCGAATTATATCGGCGCCTCGCTTTGCATTACGGTGGACAACACCTTTACCGGCACACTCAAGCACACCGGCGACGGCAGTCTGGCTTCCACCAAGCACAAAGGAGCGGGACTGGGAACCCAATCGGTCCGAAGCATTGCCGAACAGTACGGCGGCGTGTGCCGTTTTGAAGCAAAAGACGGCATGTTCTATGCCTCCGTATTATGCGCTGCAAAGCAGCGGGACTGAAAAAATCCGTCAGCGCTCCGATTC
>CAKRPM010000152.1 GCA_934378025.1 uncultured Eubacteriales bacterium
TAACAAAGGTGTGCTATAATGCAATTGCAAAGACCACTGGAACCAATTTCGAAAAACTGAAGTAACGGAACATTAGTGCAAGTCAATAGACGCCGTGTTACTACGAATATATTGGCACCGGTAGCGAGTCGTTATCGGGACAGCGATATTTCCAGGCATTCGCTTCGCTCAATCAAAGTTTGCTTTACTGATGTTATGCACATTTCATGTGCTGGAATCATCAGCTCCGCAACTTCGATATACTCATTGTTTTGTTCCGTTCAGTAAAGGAGGGAGGAAAGCAAAATATGATTATCTATCGGGAGCTCTCCTCCCTCGAAACCGATCTCGGATGCTCCGCAAAAACGTTGTATACGCTCAGCAATACAATTCATTCGCATTATCATGAAGCATCCATTCCAAAAGGAAATGGGGAATATCGCAAACTGTTTGTTCCGGATGATGCGCTTAAAACGCTGCAAAAGAAAATCACGAATATCATTTTAAATCGAATTGAGATTTCTCCGTATGCAACGGCATATCGATTTGGCGGCAGCCCGCTAAAAAATGCAAAATCGCATGTAGGACACAAGCTATTACTGAAACTTGATATTCGGCATTTCTTTGACAAAATCACCTATGCGCTTGTTCGAAAACTCGTTTTTCCTGACAGCGTTTTTTCCGAGTCCAACGGAGTTCTTTTATCTACGCTGTGTTGCTATCAGGGGCATCTGCCGCAAGGTGCGCCGTCATCCCCGGCAATATCCAATATTATTATGCGGGATTTTGATAATACCGTTGGCAGTTGGTGCTGTGAAAACGGAATTACCTATACGCGTTACTGTGATGATTTAACGTTTTCCGGCAATTTTGATCCATCTGCTTTGAAGCGTTTTGTATCAAAGGAACTTAGAAAGCTGGGCTTTTTCTTAAATGAAAAAAAGACGGTATGTGTACGTGACGGACAAAAAATGTGCATCACCGGCATTGTTATTAACCAAAAGCCAAATGTGTCATTATCTTATAGAAAGACTATCCGACAGGAAATATACTATTGCAAAAAATACGGTATTCAGAATCATCTTAAAAGGAAAGGCAATGCGGATAACAAGACCGTTTATTTGAGAAAGCTCCTGGGACGGATAAACTATGTGCTTTCTGTTGACTCAAATAATGCGGAGTTTATCGGATATAAAAACTGGACTATAGAAAACATTTACGATAAAGGCAACTGACGCCAATGCCATTTGGTAGAATTGCTGTCATTAAAGCACCTAAAATTTTATAAATGAAAAAATTTAAAACAGCTATGAAAAATCAGAAAATACAACTTCGGGAATATCAGTCTTCCGATTGTGCGCAGATGGCGGATCTTTTTTACCAAACTGTTCATAGTGTGAATGCAAAGGATTATACGCAAGAGCAGCTGAACGCTTGGGCGACCGGAATGGTGAATGTTCGGGAATGGGACAATTCCTTTCGGGAACATAAAACGATCGTTGCGGTGAACAACGGCAAGGTCATCGGATTCGGTGACATTGATAAAACCGGCTATCTGGACAGACTTTATGTTCATAAGGATGCTCAGGGGCAGGGAATTGCCACTGCGATTTGCGATGTATTGGAACATTCGGTAAACGGAAAACGAATTATAACGCATGCTTCTATCACGGCAAAGCCGTTTTTTGAAAAAAGAGGCTATATTACAGTGAAAAAGCAGCAGGTAGTCAGATATGCGGTTACGCTGATCAACTATATAATGGAGAAAGAATTACGATAAAGGAAGAGCAGAAAAATGATCGGACTTGGAACAATCATAAACAGCACCAGTATAGCGGTCGGCGGGATTATAGGGCTTTTTGCCGGAAAACTGTTTAAGGAGGAACAACGGGAGTCGCTTAATAAAGCCTGCGGAGTCAGTGTGATTTTTATAGCAATCGCAGGAGCGATGGAGGGAATGTTGAAGATCAGTGACGCTCAAATCAGCAGCGGAAAATCAATGCTTGTGGTATTGTGCCTTGCGCTGGGAACGATGATCGGCGAACAGATCGGAATAGAAAAAGGCTTTGAACGTTTCGGGCAGTGGCTGAAAAAGAAGAGCGGAAACAGTGGGGACGCAAGCTTTGTCAATGCCTTTGTAACGGCATCGCTCACCGTTTCGATCGGCGCTATGGCGATTGTCGGGGCAATACAGGACGGTATGCTCGGAGATTGTTCGACGCTTGCGGTCAAATCTGTTTTGGACGCTATTATTATCGCCGTAATGACCTCTTCAATGGGAAAAGGCGCGATTTTCTCTGCTATTCCGGTTTTCGTTTTTGAGGGTTGTATCACGCTGCTTGCAAAGCTTGTTTCGCCCGTTATGACGCAGACGGCAATCGGTTATCTATCACTGATCGGTTCGGTTTTGATTTTCTGCATCGGTGTAAATCTTGTTTGGGGCAAAAAACTGAAGGTTGCCAATATGCTTCCGGCAGTGCTTCTGGCCATCGGGGCGGCATATCTGCCGTGGAGTTTTTAAAAAACGGCAAGTTGAGGAATGCCCCAAAAACATGCGGGATAACACAGCGGTGCCGAGCTTGATCACCGTACAAAAAAATAAGAAAAGTTTTGTCCCGATGAGTCGCGGAAAAATCCGAAACTCATCGGGATTTTGTCGTTTCCAACATTTGACTTGCAGATGATAGGTATGCTATAATGAAACGCGGGAGGAAAAGAATATGAATGATAAGAAATTTTGTTGGCCTGTTCGACCGGTGGCGTTAAAAGAGAATATAATTCAGGGGAATAACTACCGATTTACAGTCCTTTCGTCAAGACTTATACGACTTGAATTTGATCCGTCCGGGAAATTTGAGGACAGAGCAAGTCAGTCGGTGTTTTACAGAGATTTTGAGAAGTGTCACTTTGAAAGTAAAATTTCAAACAACATCGTTTCCGTTAAAACCGAGCATCTTTTGCTTACATACGATATCAACAAAAATGATTTTAACGGTAATTTGAAAATCAAACTGTTGTCGGAACCGGCTTCATCCTGGACTTTCGGCGAAAGCTTTGAGGATTTGGGCGGCACGGTGAAAACGCTTGATACCGTAAACGGTGCGGTCCCGCTGGGGCGCGGTGTGTGCTCCAGAAACGGATTTTCTGTTTTGGATGATTCCGATAGAATGATCTTGGAAGAAGACGGTTGGGTGGGGCTGCGCAATCCAGACACAATGGATCTGTACTTTTTCGGTTACGGCTATGATTATATTGCAGCTGTTAAGGATTATTATCGCTTAACCGGTATCCCGCCGATGCTTCCGGCGTATGCGCTGGGCAATTGGTGGAGCAGATACTACAAATATACCGATAAAGAATATCTTGAACTTATGGATCGTTTTAAAGAAGAGGATATTCCTTTTTCGGTGGGCGTAATCGATATGGATTGGCATATCGTGGATCTTCCGGATGAATTATTGGAAGAGTATAGAAAGTTTCATCCAAAAATGGGAAGCGGCTGGACAGGATATTCGTGGAACCCGAAGTATTTTCCGGATCACAAGGCATTTTTAAAGGAACTTAAAAAGCGTGATATTGCGGTATCCCTTAATTTGCATCCGGCGCAGGGCATCAGAAAGCACGAGGATATGTTTGTTGAAATGGCAACGGCCATGGGCGTTGATCCGGATCAGGAATATATCGTGCCGTTTGATATTCTTGATAAAAAATTCGTATCAAATTATTTTGATATACTGCATCATCCGTACGAGAATGACGGTGTTGATTTTTGGTGGATGGATTGGCAGCAGGGCAAGAGCTATTGGTGGAAACACGGTCTGAATCCCGCTGCGAAACATGACGAGCGCGAGGCGCTTGATCCGCTGTGGATGCTGAACCATCTGCATATTCTGGATATTCAGCGCGAAGGAAAGCGCCCGATGTTCTTTTCACGGTTCAGCGG
>CAKRPM010000153.1 GCA_934378025.1 uncultured Eubacteriales bacterium
GTTCACCGCCGACGGTGCGCTGGTCGCGCTGCGGGAGGACGTCGGTCGGCACAACGCCGTGGACAAGGTCGTCGGCTGGGCTCTGCGTGAGGACGGCCTACCGCTCGCCGACTCGGTCTTGGTCGTTTCCGGCCGGGCATCGTTCGAACTGACGCAAAAGGCGGTGCTGGCCGGCATACCGGTGCTGGCGGCGGTTTCGGCGCCGAGTTCGCTGGCCGTCGAGCTCGCTCAGCAAGCCGGCCTGACCTTGGTCGGTTTCGTGCGCGGTCGGACCATGAACATCTACACCCACCCGGAACGCGTGCGAAACTCGGCTGTCCGCGCGTCGACCTAAACTGCCCGGATGACCACCTTGTTGCCTTCCATGGTGCTTTGCTCGGTTACCCCCTGAGGGAACTCGTTGGCGAGCTCACCGCGGTTGTAGTCGATGTGGCGGCGGATCTCATCGATATCTCCGGCCCAACATTCTCCTACCGTAAAAATATCCTTGACCTTGTCCCGCCCGAACATAGCATGTATATACTCATGCAGATGGGGACCGAAGCAATTTTTTCCATCAAAATTTTTGGAAATCTGGTCAATTACATCAATCCGAAAACCGTCAACGCCGAGATCAACCCAATAGTCAATCACAGCCTGCATTTCTTTGACAACCTCCGGGTTTGTCCAGTTTAAATCCGGCTGCTGCACCGCATAGGAATGCAGATAATACTGCCCCCGTTCTTTGTCATACTGCCACGCCGATCCGCCGAAAGCGGATTGCCAATCGTTTTGCGGCGTGTCGAACCAATAATAATAATCACGGTATTTTTCTTCACCCCTGCGGGAGCGAACAAACCACTCGTGCTCGTCGGAGGTGTGGTTTGGCACCAGATCCATGATGAGCTTCATGCCGCGCTTGTGCATTTGTGCAATCAGGCGGTACATATCATCCATCGTGCCGTATTCCGGCGCAACACAGCGATAGTCGGCAATGTCGTATCCGTTGTCATGACCCGGACTTTTATAACACGGGCATAGCCAGATCGCATTTACGCCCAACTCTTTCAGATAGTCCAATTTTTCGATGATACCCGGAATGTCACCGATCCCATCACCGTTTGTGTCCTTAAAGCTTTTCGGATATATCTGGTAGATCACCATATCCAGAAAATCTTCGTATTTCTTTGCCAGATGTTTCATAATTTTTTTCTCCTTCTATTCAAAAAAATATGCTTAAGGTCATTACAGCCGTCTCATGCGAGGCGGCCGTAACGATAATCTTTGAATTTTAAAATGTGATAGTCTGTCGGCAACCAAGCTCAGCGCTATCGGTTATTCAAAAGAAATGGCTTTTGCCCATTCAAAAATTTTCGAACGGTACTCATCGGCATTTTCTGTAAGGGTAGCAAACTGCACGATCCAAAATGCGTCATTTGTTTTATAAACAAACGAAAAGTATTTATATGTATCCTTTGTGTCAGGATTTGTAAGTTCATATTCGAACGTAGTTAATCCATCTATGTTTTCTATCTTCGCTGAGGAAAGATTATTATTTTGCAGTACCAAATCGCCGTATTGTTCCAACGTGTAATTTTGAGAACCGTCAACCAATGCAAACTCTTCTTTCAATGCGAGTACAGCCACGTTTTTTGAATCGTATGCAGCGGTATAGTTCTCAACATCCGCTTTTGTAAATTCATCCGTCAAGGTTATGGTCATTCCGTTGGAAGAAAAATCTTTCGGCTTGGGCGTTTTATTTAAAAAAAGAGCAGAAGTAATCAAATAGCCGGCAACGGCACCCATAATGATCGCTGCGATTAAAATGAGCAAGCCTTTTCGGGTACCGTGCTTTCGGTTTGCAATGTTTTCTTCGCTTTCGTTGTTATCAAAACGAAAAGCATTTCCATTGGCAGGGTTGAACTTGTTTTTGCCGGAAAGATAAATGCTTTCCTGCCCCTCGGGAAGTTGATAATACTCATTGCAATAGTTTTTGCTTAGGTTATCTGCAATTACAAATATTTTTGCTTTCTGTTCATCAATTTGAAAGGTCTTTTCTTCTCCGCTTTTCAAATCGCCGATTTTGCGGCAGGGTATATCGTTTATAAGCATCTCATTTGAAGTGGGATCTTCTAAATAAATTTTCATTTTTGCAAGACAGCCCACAAAACTTTTTTCTCTTTTGATTGTCAGATTTCGCATGTAGATTTCCCCCTCTCTTATAAAGCATTTTAGCACAAAGCAGCATTAAAAGCAATATATTTTAGTTCCGGTCCTCCCAAAGGGTCGTTTTTGGGAAATGATATCTTTTGAATTCCACCTTAAAAATCGGCATGAAAAAACCCGGAAACCACAACGGTTTCCGGGTTTTCAGCCCCGATATTTTTATTGTGAAGCGCATTTTCACAATGTGCCTTCAGGCACGCTTCATAAGCCGCAGGCGACTTCGTTTTTTATAGCACCGTAAGGTGCGCTTCATTTGAAAAAGCACTTAGCATAACGCTAAGTGCTTTTTCATGGTTGCGGTGTACGGACAATGGCGTAAAATAAGGGTTTTTAGGCTCTTTTGTTAGTTACCTGTTAGAGATAAATAGGGGTGATTTTAGGCTGCTTCTTTGGCTTCAAGAATATCTGCAACTTCTTCCAAAGCGGAATGGTGTATCCTGTGCAGCGATTTGATAGAATAGTACCCCATTTTATCAGCTATATCTTCCCATTTCATAAAATCAAGATATCGGTATCTAAGGATTAAAACGCCGTTTACATCAGACACCTGATTTATTGTGTTCCGGATTTCTTGCTTCATATCAAGCAAATCAACAATTTCTTGATCTACTTGCCTTTCAAGGTCGGCAAGTTTAATAACAGCATTGACAAAAGCCGGATCGGAAGAATGACTTTTGCTTACTCTTTCTTTGGTCAAATCAGGTGAAGCGATGTTGGTTGACATTGAACGAATGCTTTCGATTTCTTCAAGACTTGCTTTTAACATTTCGCTATATCTAAAGGCTTGCTTCAAATATTCTTTTGCCTTTGTTTGTTTTGAATTTAACACAAACATACCCCTTTTCATTCAAATTTATACAAATATTATCTATTGCCATTATACCATATATAGTACCACAAATCAACATCACATCAACATATTGTTAAGGAATGTTAAGGTCAAAAGATGTATTGAAGAACAACTGCAAAAAGGTAATTACCCTTCCCAAATAGTAATGGGAAGGGTAATTATTAGTTTATCAACCAAACAACTGTTACGGTATCTTCTGCTTTTATATCTTCCGGCTCAATATCAATCGGGGATGCTTCTGCTGCACAACAGAGCGGTTCAATCATTTTTGATTCGGAATATAAATGTAATTCACCCCAACTATAGTCAATTCTCTGTATAGCCCCAAGTGAAACACCGGAAGCAGCAGAAAGAATAGCCGCTTTTTCGGAAGCGTTCTTAATTGCATTTTGAAGCAGCTGTTCTGAAACAGCATTCTTATTCTTGACCGAAAAATCAATATTAAATTCCGGATCAGAACCACTTGAAGAAATAGCGGCAAGTGTTTTATTCAGCAATTCCATATCAAAATTGAATTCAAGTTTTAATCTGTGGGTACATTTGTATCCATTGAATTTTTCTTTCCAATTACCACGATTATCTTTATAGCTTTCATAATCACTTTCAATTTTGAAATCTGTTGTTTTTAGATTATCTTTTTCAAAACCAACAGAAACCAACGAGGAACGGAGTTTATCAAGTACATCAGAAGATTGTTGCATTACACCGTTATATGAATAATCGGTTTTTTCGAGTTTCATTGTTATGATAATCAAATCAGGTTTTACAGAAACATTACCGATGCCGGTAACTTTAATTATTCGTTCATTCATTTGATTTACCCCATATAAAAAGATTATCGTAATCGCAATGTGGACAATTGACAG
>CAKRPM010000154.1 GCA_934378025.1 uncultured Eubacteriales bacterium
ACCATGAGCAAAAATGCTTGCTCGCAAAGGCATTTTTGCGAAGCCGTCAATAGCACAGCCACGCGGAGCGTGGGCAAGCGTAGCGACAGGATTTTGCTGAAACGGCAAAATCTCTGTGCGTATTATACCATACATTTTTTTCCTTGTCCATATATTTTAAGTTGAAATTCGCCGAAAAGTGTGCTACACTTAGGAAAATTAAAAGGGAGGAATGTTTATGCCGAACCGAAAAATTGCATTGATTAACGATCTGTCCGGATTTGGACGTTGCTCGCTGAACATTTCTCTGCCGGTTCTGTCGGCCATGGGATTTTGGTGTGCCGTATTGCCGACGGCGCTTTTGTCCAACCACACGGGATACGAAAGCTTTACCTTTTATGATTTTACGCCGCACATCCCCGAGTACATCAACAAATGGCGGGATCGCGGAATTTCTTTTGACGGTATTTACACCGGCTTTTTGGGCAGCGAAGCGCAGATAGAATTGATGGAAGGCTTTTTGAAAACCTTCGGCCGCTCGGCCCTGAAAATCATCGACCCTGTTATGGGGGAAAACGGAAAGGCATACGCCACCTTTACCCCCATGATGCTGGAAAAAATGGGGGTGCTGGCGCAATACGCCGATGTTCTTACCCCTAATCTTACCGAACTGATGATTCTTTTGGAACAACCGTATCCGAAAAGTATCACGCTCAAAGAGCTGACCGCGCTGTGCCGCCGACTCTCCGAGGCCAACCGCTGTCGAGTGGTGCTGACGGGGATTTCTCACGACGTTTGTTCCGAAATTTGCGAAAACCGCCTGGGCAATTTGTGCGTTTCGGGCAATCAAACGGCCAAATTGATTGACCGCCCCCGCTCCCGCACCGCATTTGCCGGCACCGGGGATTTGTTCGCATCGGTACTGTGCGGCGAGATGCTGCGCGGCAAAGATTTTATTACCGCCACAGAAAAGGCCGCGGACTTTGTTTCGCTGTGCGCGCTGTCCACCGAGGCAGAAAACGGCGCGGCGCAGGACGGCCCCGCCTTTGAAAATCATATCAAGGAGTTGTTGACCCTATGAATCAAAAACTTTTTAAAATTTGCATGACCGGTCTTCTCGGTGCAATGATTTTTGTTGTAACCCGCTTTTTGCCCGCCGTTCCGCTGGGCAATCAGGGGTATGCCAATCTCGGCGATACCATAATTTTTTTAAGCGTTTTGCTGCTGCCGACGCCCTATGCCTGCATCGCGGCGTCTTTAGGAGCGGCGCTGAGTGATTTGACCTACGGATACGTTCTTTGGGTGGTGCCCACCCTGATCATCAAACCGCTCATTGTACTGTGCGCCACCCTGACGGCACGCTTGTTGCCGCGGATTCGGGATTTGGCAATTGCACTGTCCGGCCTTGTCGGTGTACTCGGTTATTATTGGGCCGAGGTGCTGCTGATTCGATTTTTCATCGACGGCGGCGATTCCTGGCATGCGGCATTGATCGGAGCGGCCGCCGGCGTATGGGGCAATTTATTGCAAGCGGTCGTATGCGGCGTACTGTTTTTCATTTTGGCCAAGGTGGCGCGGCGGATTCCGAGTATAAAAAAATATATCATACTGTAAAAAAACGAGGTTCAAAAGAACCTCGTTTTTTTATTCATAACAGCTTCCGCCGATAAACTCTCTGATCAGTGCGTCGGGCGGAATCAAGGCGCTCTCCAACGGTTGCACCGCACGCACCACACGAATCAAATCGTCAATTTGCCCGCCGCGCAGCGTTTCCAGCTGCGGCAAAAGCTGCTCTCGATACGCGCTGACGCCATACGGCACAAATGTATCCACATCAAACATTGAGCGGCTTTTATAGGGCATGATAAATCGATTTTCACCGCGCTGAACACTTTCAAACATCTTCAACGTATCCGCCGCCGTGCGCCCGCGGAACAGCTTATCCCGTTCCATGCGGCGCAATAAGCGAATTTTTTTCGGATGCAGCAGGGTCCCCTGCGCACTCATACGCGTACGTACACTGACATAAATGCGCGTGGTGCTTTCCTCCGGCAAAGTGATCACACTCGGATTTAACGCATGAATTCCCTCCACAATAACAATCTCATCCGGCGCTCGGCAAAGTTGTGTTTGGGAGAAAGAACGTGTATTATCATTGAAATTGAACCGCGGCAATATCACCGGCTTGCTTTGGCAAATATCCGCCAGCTGCTGACTGAGCAACGTGCCGTCCACCCGATCGGGCGACTCCAAATCTACGGCGGATCCTACCGGAATCGGCAAAAAATAATTGTCCATGGACACCGTATGAGTACCGCATCCCTGCTCATCCAGCATACGCTCCAGCATACGCGCTGTCGTCGTTTTTCCGGAGCCGGACGGGCCGGACAGCAATACCACCGGCCGCTGCTTTCGATTTTTAACGATAAATTCGGCAATTTCCCGAATCCGATCGGCAAATGCCGCGTCGCATTTTTTTATATATTCCGCCGCATTTTGATTCAGTGCGGCATTGATTTCCGAAACATCTAAAACCAAATTTTTCACTCCCTTTTTTTCACCCGTACCAACCCCGGCGGGCAGACGCCGCCGATCTTTTTTAAGCCATCCGCCTCTGAGCCGAATGTAGGGCAAAATTATTTTACCATACCGATCCTTTTTATTCAAGTAATATGTAACCCAATGCCGCCAAAAGATACCAATCCCGCTTTTCACTGTTGATGACCAGAAAGATGATCAGCCCGATGATCAGCATATCATGCTCCGTTGAATGATCCGTGCAACGCTGCGGCGGAGGCGGCGGACAAACCGGTACCGGCGGAGACGGAGAAGGCGGCGCGGGCGGAGGCGACGGACGATGCAGTTGCCCGTCGCTTTTAACCGTACAACTATACAAGACCGAGCCCTCCCATCTTTTCGGCGATCTCTAAAAGCTTCAGCATTTTTATACACTGATCGATTTTTTCCCGTCTGGGCGGGCTTACAAAAGGCTTCAGCGCCATCAGCAGTCGGCAGCGCTCATCGGGCGGCCCGTTCCACATTTTCAAAAGTTTTGAAATTTTTTCCATATCCGGTTCGCCCGGCGGGCAGGGCGGTCCGGAGGGCGGCTTTTTAGGGGGTGGCCCCTTAGGAGGCGGCGGACCTTGTTCCGGCGGTTTCGGCCCATGCTCCGACGGCGGTTCGCTCGAAAGAGCGCCCAACAACGAGCTGACCATTTTTAAATTTTCGGGATCATCCAGCAGCTTGCCGAGCATATCCCCGAGTTCTGCCATATCTGCCTCCTACAAAATCTCTCCGATACGCTTTTGAATATCCGGCCGTTTTAAAAATGCCCGCAGCTCTTCGGCAGAGCCCATGTGCGCTTTCAGCATCGCAATGTCCTCGGGGCGAATTTTCGATTTAATTTGCTCCATTTTTTGCGCATCGGAAGTGATGTTTTTCAGTTGTCGCTGCTGCGCGCCGTTCAAACTGCCCATGGCCGCCTGCATGGTTTTTTTCAGCTGTTTTTGATCCATATTTTTTATATTTTTGAAAAAATCTTCATTTTGTTGCATTTTTATCTCCCCTTTCCCTTTACTATATGCTATACTATAAGAATAAATGACAGAGAGGAGCGGTCGCATGCGCTTATTGGTCGTGTCGGACTCGCACGGACATACAGACAGGCTGCTTGCCGCGGCGAAAGCGGCAAATGCGGACGCCATCGTTCACCTGGGCGATCATGCTCGGGACGCGGCGGTGCTCGCCCCCTTCGCCCCGGTTTACACCGTTCAGGGCAACTGCGATTTTTGCACGGCGCCGGAGGAATTATTGCTGACGCTGGAAGGCAAAAAGATTTTTATTACGCACGGTCATCGCTATCATGTAAAAAGCGACATGGTGCTTTTGGAACAGGCGGCGCGGGACAAAGGCGCGCAGGCCGTACTGTACGGGCTG
>CAKRPM010000155.1 GCA_934378025.1 uncultured Eubacteriales bacterium
GAAAAGCGGGGCTGTGATTACGGATGTAACCGGTGTAAAAGGGTGCATTGTGGAAAAAATTCAAGGGATGTTGCGTGAAGACGTTGAGTTTATCGCCGCGCACCCGATGGCCGGCAGAGAGTGCAGCGGCGTGCAAAACAGCGACGACCGTATTTTTAAAAAGGCCAACTATATTGTGACGCCCACTTCGAAAAACACGCCGCGCGCCATTGCGCTTTGCAAGGCATTGGGCAAAACGATAGGATTTCATGATATCTCCGAGCTGAGCCCCGAGGCGCACGATGAAATGATCGCTTTTTTGTCGCAGTTGACGCACTGCATTGCCGTATCGCTGATGTGCGCCAGCGATGATAAGGAGCTGGTGCGCTATACCGGCGATTCGTTTCGAGATTTAACGCGAATTGCCCGAATTAACGACGAGATGTGGAGCGAGCTGTTTTTGGACAATCAGACGGCGCTTTTGACCCAGATGGACATTTTCAAAGAAAAATTCGACGCTCTGTACGAAACGGTACGGGAAGGCGATCGCGAGCGGATGCGCGAAATGATGCGCCTGTCCTCCAAACGGCGGGCGTGGTTTGATATAGAAGAGTAGGGAGGAAACAACCATGAATAATATGATTTTTAAAAGAAAACTGCCGATTCCGAAAGAAATTAAGGAGCGGTATCCCATTTCCCCGGAAATGGCGCAGATTAAGCAGCAACGCGCGGCGGAAATCCGCGACATTTTTACGGGTGCCGACGATCGCCTGATTTTGGTGATCGGGCCCTGTTCGGCGGATAATCCCGAGGCTGTATTGGATTACATCGGGCGCATGCGCCGTTTGCAGGATCGGGTGGCGGATAAAATTTTCATCATTCCTCGGATCTATACCAACAAACCGCGTACCACCGGCGACGGTTATAAGGGGTTGCTGCACCAACCCAATCCCGAAGAAAAACCGGATATGTTAAGCGGCATTGTCGCCATCCGCAGTTTACACATGCGGGCGCTTAAAGAGCTGGGCTTTACCTGTGCGGACGAGATGCTTTATCCCGATAACCACAGATATCTCAACGATTTGCTGGCATACGTAGCCGTGGGGGCGCGTTCGGTGGAAAATCAAGAGCACCGATTGACCGCCAGCGGCTTGGACGTACCGGTCGGGATGAAAAATCCTACCGGCGGCGATTTGCACGTAATGATGAATTCCGTGACCGCCGCGCAGCATCCGCACATGTTCATTTACCGCGGCTGGGAGGTTGAAACCAAGGGCAATCCGCTGGCACATTCAATTTTGCGCGGATATATTGACGCTTCGGGCAAAAGCGTTTCCAACTATCATTATGAGGATTTGATGAATTTGCGGGCGCTTTATGATGCCGCAGGGCTGCAAAATCCCGCCGTGGTGGTGGACACCAATCATGCCAATTCCGGCAAACAGTATTTAGAGCAGATCCGCATTGCCAAAAATGTGGTGGACAGCTGCAACCAAAACGCCGATTTGAAAAAGCTGGTCAAAGGCCTGATGATTGAAAGCTATATCGAAGACGGCGCCCAAAAAATCGGCGAACACTGCTACGGAAAATCCATTACCGATCCGTGCCTGGGTTGGGAAAAAACCGAGCGTTTGGTACTGGATTTGGCGGAAATGCGGAAATAAGCAAGATGATAAAAACCGTATTTTTCGATTTGGATAACACGCTGTTGGATTTTGCGGCGGCCGAGCGCGCGGCGCTGACCCAAACGCTGCAGCGACTGGGCATTGCCGCTACGTCGGACGTGTTGACATTATATAGTGAAATCAATGAATATCATTGGAAGCAGCTGGAAAAGGGCCTTTTGACAAGAGAAGAGGTCAAAGTTCAGCGCTATCGGGTGCTGTTTGAAAAACTGGGCGTTCGGCATGATCCGGCGGCGGCAACCGCCTTTTATGAGGAAAAACTGCATCATCAGGCGGCATTGCTGCCCGGCGCCAAAGCACTGCTGGAGGCGCTGTACGGAAAATATCGGCTGTTTGTGATGTCCAATGGGTCAACCGATGTACAGATCAGTCGGATGCAGTTGTCCGGCATTGATCGTTTTTTTGAAAAAGTATTTATTTCACAGCAAATCGGGTATAACAAACCGGACGTCCGATTTTTTGCGGCGTGTTTTGAACAATTGGCGCCCTTTGAGAAGGAAAGCGCCGTTTTGGTGGGGGACAGCGAAAGCTCGGACATTATCGGCGGCAAAAATGCCGGGATACATACGGTGCGCTTCGCCGCAAAAGGAACCGAGAGTGCGGCGGATGCCGTAGCGGATTGCTTGGAGAAATTGCCGAAGATTTTGGAACAATTGTAGTTTTATTATAAAACAGAAAACCGCCGCTGATCAGCGGCGGTTTTTATAGGTTACAGTAATACGTTTCGTAAAATTTCGGTGGCGGCGTCCGGCGTTATGTCGCCGCGCGTTTTTTGCAGTGTGGCATTGTGCGACCAACGCGGCCGCAGCGATTCGATTTCCTCGGCGGTGACGGCGGGTTTCCCCTGCGGCATCATTTTTTGTATCAACTTAAGCAAAGAGGTTTCCGTTGTGCCCAGCCGTTCATAAAATGTTTGGCAAAGCGACGGGCATACGCTGCGGTTATGCGCCAAAAAGGCCGGCAAAAACACCCCGCAGGCAACGCCGTGCGGCAGCGCATGATCCTCGGAGAGAAAATACCCGAACGCATGCGGAAACGCCGTGCCGGTGACGGCAATGGCCAAACCGCCGTACAATGCGGCAAGGCTCAGCTGTGCACGGTCCTCTTTTTGCGGGGCGCCGTCGTACTTTTCAAATTGCTGCAAAAGAATTTGAATACCGCGCAACGCATAGGTCTGCGAAATATCGCCCGCTGCTTTTGAAAAATAGCTTTCGATGCAGTGCGCCAGTGCGTCAATGGCCGTGGCGCGGGTAATGCCGTCGGGCAATGACTCGGTATAGCGCGGATCGGCAAAGGAAACCGTGGGAAATAAGCAATCTTCATGCAGGCTTTTTTTGCGGTTTTGCTTATTGGTCATCACCGCCACGGCAGTTACCTCGCTGCCGGTGCCGGCCGTGGTGCCGACGCAAACAATCGGAACGGCGGATAAATTGCCCGCGTACAAACGCTCCTCATCAAAGTGCGGATTTTTCAACAACACGGCAATCGCCTTTGCGGCGTCCATCGGGGAGCCTCCGCCCACACCGATGACAAAATCCGCCGATGTTTTTGCCGCTTTAAAACAATCGGAAAGCTTCGGGTTGGGGGATATGCCGTCAAAGACGGTATAGGCAATTTCCGATTTTTTCAGTGCGGCCATCACATCATCCAGCGCGCCGCAGGCACGTGCGGCATGCGCGCTTGTGACGATGAGGGCATGGTTGCCCAGGCGCAGCGCCTCGGCATTGTCCTGCACGCAGTTTTCTCCGAAAAACAAACGGGTCGGTTGGTAATTTTTCATGGATAACACCTCTCATTGTTCGTATTGTAACCGATCGAAAAGAAAAAACGATGTCCTTATTGAGCTTTTGGGGGAAGTGTGGTACAATAGTTGCAAAGCAACTATTATATTTCGATTGCCCTTTTTCTCACCCGCAAGACGGGCAACCGAAAAAGACGGCAAATTATACCGCAAAGCTTTGCTTTGTGGTATAATACGCACAGAGATTTTGCCGTTTCGGCAAAATCCTATCGCTGCGCTTTGCCCACGCTCCGCGTGGCTGTGCTATTGACGGCTTCGCAAAAATGCCTTTGCGAGCAAGCATTTTTGCTCATGGTATAATAGTTGCAAAGCAACTATTATATTTTGATTGCCCTTTTTCTCGCCCGCGGGACGGGCAACCGAAAAAGACGGCAAATTATACCGCAAAGCTTTGCTTTGTGCTATAATATCCGCAGCAAGAATCGC
>CAKRPM010000156.1 GCA_934378025.1 uncultured Eubacteriales bacterium
GACTGCAGGCGGCCGTCATTTCACTGATCGCCGTCAAAAAAGATCGCCCGCTGCGCTTCCCCTCGTCCCTGCTCGCCGTCTTTATCGGCGCGCTCATCATGGTGATCGGTTACTCGTTGGGCAGAGCCTATATTTACAGCACGCCCGCCTATGCCGTTGCAAAATTGCCGTATCAGATTTTGCAAGCATTTTTTGGCGCCGGCGTTTCCTTAATTCTCTGCTTTAAAACACCGGTCGGAAAATTAAAAGAAAAAATATAAAAGCTACGATATCATAAGACCGCGCTCAGCCAAAGTTGAGCGCGGCCTTTTTTGTTATATAAAGATAAAGCGGGCATGATTTTTCTCATGCCCGCTTCAAAATATTTCATTATTTCCCGTTTATCGTCAGGGCTGCTACAGCGCACGAAGAATTTCGATCACTTGCTCAAGCTCGGTCGGCTGCACCTTTTCCGGTGCCAGATCCTGCTCGACGCAATTTGCAAAATAACGAATTTCATTGGCATAAGCGTCACTTTTCGGCAAACCGATATCCCCCGTATCCTCTCCTCCTTGAGAAATCGGACAATAGGTTTTTCCATCGGCCTCGTAAATTTTCATCTCACCGTTTTCCCACGCTGCAAGTGCCTTCTCAAAACGGAAAGAAAAAGCAACGGTAAAGGGATACGGCGCGTTAAACCAAGCCGCCTCGGTGGTGATAAAGAAATCATCAAATTCATAAACCGCATTTATATAGTCCTGGTTTGCACGATTTGATCTGAAATCGGTGACGTTTTTCGGTTTTCCGAACGCCCAAACCAAAAAGTCCAAATCATGAATATGAAGATCAAAGGGCACCAGTCCGCTGCGCTCCCGATCAAACATCCAATCATCCCAGCTCCACTTCGGGCGGCAGCCGATCCGTTTCATGGAACCGGACAACAATTTTCCGTATTTGCCGCTGTCGTAAAGCTCTTTAATGATTTCATATTCCGGCCAAAACCGAATTACCTGCGCCACCATGAATTTCACATGGTTTTCGCGTGCAATATCGTAGAGCCGCCGAACATCTTCTTTATGTAACGAAACAGGCTTTTCACAAAGCACATGAATCCCCGCCCGCATTGCCTTTTCAGCAAAATCGGCATGCAAATAGGTCGGCAGACAAATATCCAAAATATCAATCTTTTCTTTTTGAAGCATTTCGTCAAAATCTGTATAATGACGTTGATCCGGGTATTTTTCCATTTGCTGCGGACGAATATCGCAAAGCGCAACCAAGCGAACATTGTCCAAAGCCTGCCACCCCGGGATATGCGCGGCGCTGATACCGCCGACGCCGACAAGTGCAACGTTTAGCATTGTACGTCCTCCCCATAAACCGAATGAATGATTTCACCCAGATATTTTTTGGCATGGCGAATATCCTCGGTTTGCTGTTCGCCCGAAATTTCCCGTTCGATGGTCACATAAGAATCGTACCCCAAGGCATGCAATTTTTGAAACAGCGCAAGAAAGTCCACCTTGCCGTCGCCGATTCGAACCTCTTTTCCGAGATCATGACCGTCCGTCGGATAAAAACCGTCTTTGGCGTGAATGTTGCGAACATATTTTCCGAAAACATCCAACGCGTCCACCGGATTGGCCTTGCCGTATAAGATCAGATTGGCGGTGTCCAGGTTCACGCCGAGATTATCGCATCCGACCGTTTCAAAACACCGCAGCATCGTTACCGGGGTCTCCTGACCGGTTTCAAACAGCAAATACTGACCGTTTTTCTTGGCATGCTCCGCCACGACACGCACCGCGTCGCAGAACGGCTTAAATTCCTTGTCAAACGGATTTTCGGGGATGTATCCCATGTGCGTTACCACATTGGTCACGCCGAGCTTTTTGGCAAAATCTGCGCCGTCGCAAAGATTTTGAATCCGCTGACTGCGATACTCGGGCGGTACCAGACCGATGGTTTTTTGCCCGTCGTAAAAATCCCAAACGCAGGGTCCTTCCCATCCGCACCAAAAGGCGGAAATTGTAATATCTTCTCCGGTCAAATCTTTAATAAGCTTGACATTTTCATCCGTCCACAGTTCCTTGTGCCAGGAAATCAACTGGCAGTTGTCAAAGCCTTCTTTTTTTAGGCTTTCGAATTTTTTTGACATTTCCTCGACATTGTTAAAATTAACGCATACGCCGATTTTCATATATATGACACCCCTTATCTATTGATTTCTATCTGATTATATGGTATCATACATTTGATTGAAACGGTAGTATTTTTTTGACCAGTATTGGTACAATTTTGACTTTGAGGGGATTATATGATTTTAAACAATCAAAAAGAGTTAACACCGATTCGCTACGGCGAAAGCGCGGTCAAAGTCTTAACGTTTAACATTCGACAAGCCGGACATATATGCTTTGATATGCATTGGCATGAGCGCATGGAGCTTTTGGTCATTCTATCCGGCAGCATCGAGGTTCAAATCGGAAATTATAAAGGAACTGCCGCACAGGGAGAGTTGGTCATCATTCCGCCCGGCAAACCGCATCACGGCGTTACCGGAGAAAACGGCACGCGGTACTACACCGTTATGTTCGATTTGTCCTCATTTTATAACGTAACGCCGGTCAGCAAAAAGATTTTAGAGCCGATTGCAGAACAGGCCGTCGAATTTGTACCGACGACCGATGATGCCGAAATCTTTGCTTTAGCCGTTGCGCTTTGTCGGGAGCAGCTGTGCAACGATGAATCTTCACCGTTGATTGTTGTCGGTCAAATCTATCATTTATTGGGACTGCTCTGGCGCAAATGTCTTTCCGAGCAAACCGTTACGGGAATTACGGATGCAAGGCTGAATAATCTGCTGGAATATATTGAGCAGCATTGCTGCGACGGATTGTCCTCTTCTTTTTTAAGCAAACGATTTGGGTATGACGAGGCATATTTTTGCCGCCGATTTAAATCGGTAACGGGGTTGACGCCCATGCACTACATTAACATACTGCGGTTGGAACGTGCCAAAAAAATGCTTAAAAACGGATCGGTCAGTATTTCCGATATATCGGTTCGATGCGGGTTTACCGACATGAGCTATTTTTCCCGTTGCTTTAAAAAGCATTACGGCATGACGCCCAGCGCCTATATTCGTTATCAAAATCAACTTGATGGATAACTGCGGCAGACTGTACCGAAAATCTTGCCAGCACCCGCCCCGCCCAGCAGGCGCTTAGCGCACTCAAAAATAACAAAATCAAAATCAGTTTTATCAACTTCTCTTTTTTTCTTATGATACTCCCCTCATTTCTCGGTTGATTTTCGATCCAACATTTCCATCAGCCGGTACGCCCGTGCCGCTTGTCGTTGGCGCTTAAGACACCGGAGAAAAAAAGCAAGACCGCCCGGAATGGCAACGGCCGAGAAAATACCGCCGGTTGTTTTCATAAACAGATAGAAGCCGCCGACCAGCGGAATGTGAAAAACCACTTTTCCGATCACCTGATATTCCGAAAGATCTAAAGGCGCACCATCGATTTCAAACAGTACGGTTGATTGGTTCGACGGCCGATTTGTAATCTTTAAAATTTCGGTTGCCGCATCTTTTTGAACGGCCAAGCGATCGCCTACAGCGAAGGCGTTTAACGGATCGTTCTTCACAAAAAGTAACGCCCCGCCGTTTGCAGTTGCCTTTGCATCCACGGCAATCAACGAAACGCCGAAAAACGTCGGCGGTTTTTCCGTGAAAATATTTCCCCAAACAATAATGACTACGTTTACAATCAGCAGCAAAGAGAGAAAAAAACAAATCGGCACCGTCAGGATATAAAAGAGATGATCGCCCTTAAAACATTTTTTCATAGGTCGCTCCCCTTTACCGTATCATAGAATGACATTC
>CAKRPM010000157.1 GCA_934378025.1 uncultured Eubacteriales bacterium
GGCGTGGAGGGCGCCTATTACTATTATTGCAGAAACGGCGCCTCTCTCTCGAAAAGCTACCGTGCCGATCGCTTTGAAAAATGTCAGCGGATGATGGCGGAAATGAACCGCAGACTTTCCGCGCGGATGCCTGCGTCGGTATATCAAATTTATACCGATCGCCTTTTTCAGGCCTATGCGAGGGCGGCCTGTATGCAGGAAATTATGTTTGCCAAGGACAACGGCCTGTCCGATAAAGCGCTGCGGCAGCGCTTGCGGGGTATCTGCACCTCGCCCGCGCTTTCCGAGGTGCTGCGGCGGTATCCATGGTATAAGCTGCCCATTTTGCAGGCACTGTTTGCCATGACCATGCGTTTTTCGTGGCTGTCGCTTCAGATTATGCTGGTGAAAATAAAAAACAGGGGATAAGATATGTATTTTTCGGTGATTGTTCCGGTTTACGGCGTGGAGCCGTATTTAACAAAGTGTTTGGACAGTATTCTCGCGCAAAGCTTTTCGGACTTTGAGGTGATTTTGGTGGACGACGGTTCGCCCGATCGCTGCCCCGAGATTTGTGACGAGTATGCCCGAAAAGATGAAAGAATTCACGTAATTCATCAAAAAAACGGCGGCTTGGTCAGTGCTCGTCAGGCGGGGATTCGCAGGGCCAAGGCCGAATATATCATTCATGTAGACAGCGATGATTGGTTGGAACCGGAGTATTTTAGCAAGGCGCACGCACTGAGCGAGCAGTATGGGGCGGATGTTATCAGCTTTGCCGTAAATTATGTAGATGAAAAACACACACGGCCCGATCTCGAAATGATTCCGGCGGGACTGTATGAGGGTGAACGGCTGCAAGACGTGTACGACGCGATGTTACTCACCCCTGAAATGAAGCACATGCACTATTATGTCTGGGGAAAAGTATTTAAAAGAGAGAGCGTCTTGCCGTTTCAACTGGCCGTTGATCCGCGCATTGCGATGGGGGAGGATGTCAGTTGTCTGATCCCGACTTATCTGGCGGCCGGGCGGGTGTATGTGTCGGACGAAATTGTCTACAATTGCCGTTGCCATACAAGCTCGATGTCCCGAAGCTTTACTGCGGAGCATTTCCGCCAGATTGAGTTGGGGGTACGTCTGCTGCGCAGCTGCGCGCCGGTACCGGGCTACGTCGAGGCGGTGGATCGGTATTGCGCTTTTATGTGTTTTGTGCTGTTGGCCGGTGCCGCTTCTTGTGATGAAAAGCAGGTGCCCGCCAAAGTCAGGCAGTACTGGTGCGCGGAATTTGACCATTCGCTGCAGCGCGCCCGCTTTGGCAGTATTACCGCCAAAAGCAAAGCCGCCCTATGGCTTTTAAAACGAAAAAAGATCGGACTGTGCTATCGCTTTTTAAAAGTATGCAGTCGGATAAAGGGTTGAGAATATGAACGAGAAAAAACCGAAAATTTCCGTGGTAACATCGGTGTATAACGGCGAAAAATACATAAAAGAAGCGATCGAGAGTATTTTGGCGCAGACCTTTGAGGACTTTGAATGGATTGTGATTGATGACGCGTCCACCGATCAAACGGCGGAAATTTTGCACCGTTATGCCGAAAAGGACGCACGTATAAAAATTTTTAAGAATGAAACCAATAAAAAGCTTGCCGCGTCGCTCAACAAAGGGGTTGCCCTGGCGGCGGGCGAGTACATCGTGCGTATGGACGCCGATGACATTTGCCTTGAAAATCGGCTGGAAAAGCAGTACGATTTCATGCGGCAAAATCCGAAAATCGACCTGTCATATTGCAATTTTTTTGCCATGGAGGGGCAACGGCTGACGCCGCTTCGTTTGGGACGGCGGCAGGATGCGGAAAGTGTTGCCGCAATGTTTTTGTTTTTCGATCCGGTGCTGCACCCCGGTGTGATCGCCAAAAGTGGGGTGATGAAACAATACCGCTATGATTTGGCGTGTACCTGTACGGAGGATATTGATCTCTGGACGCGGATGCTGCAGGACGGCGTGCGCATTGCGGGTCAGCGGGATTTTCTCATGCTGTACCGAATTCATGCGGCTTCCATCTCGGCCTCCACCAAAGAAAAACAGCTTACCGAGGTGGCAAAAATCGAAAAACGGTTTTTTAAGGCCATGCTGTTCGAACCGACGCAGGAGGAGCTGGCTTTTTATATGAATCACATTTATTTTCAGGATGCTTGCGATTTAAAAAGACTGTATCGGTTTTACAGAAAGATGATGCGGGCCAATCGCGCCAAACGAACGTTTTCAAAAAGACATATTGTAACCGCCTTTTTTGAGGTGTTGGCGGAGTGCCAGCGGAAATTTGAAATCGGCTTTTGCAAAAAAGCGGCTATGATACGTTTCGGCGGCATTGGGTTTTTGCATGAATTTTTTCAAAAGAAAAAAAGATTTTTGCGGGATGTCGCCGCAGCGGAGCATGCTGCCGAAATCGCGGGGTTTCAGCGATCGAAAGACGCGGGGGCCGTTCCCGTATATATTCGGACGGGGGAGAGATAATGCTGCCCCGCTTGGGGAAAAAATCGGATGCGCCGATCGTTTGCTTTACGGATGCTTTGCAGCGCATCGGAAAGGAATAATCATAATAATGGATGGTGTTTATTGGTTGGTGATTGCCGTGACGTTTGTCGCCGTTATTGCCATTGTTTGGATCGGCATGCTTTTTGTGCGAAAAGCATTGCACAGTTTCGGTGAAAAAAACGCGGAAAGCTTTTACACGGTTTTGGCGGTTCAAAAGAATTATGACAAAATCAGAAAGAAAACGAGGATTCCCTGCAGTATTCTTTATGTGAAAGTCGGCCGTGCCGCCGAGGCGGAAGAGGAGGAAAGCTTTTCTGCGGCATACAGGCATTTTGAAGAAATGCTGCTCACCACTTTCGGCAACAAGGAAAATATGGCGGCGCGCTTCGGAAACGGCGATTTTGTGATTTTGACCAAGCTCGGGGAGACAAAGATTACGCTTGCCATCCGGCAAGTTATGCGCGAAATGCTTTTATTTTCCAAACAGCAGACAAAAGTTTCAAGACTTGCGGTTCAGTTCGGCGCTTATTTAATTCCGGCGAGCAGCATAACCTTTGAAAAGGCGGTTGCCAGAGCGCAGATAGCCTGTCGGGAAGCGGAAAAGAACAAGACCGGGTACTGGGCATGGGACTATAATCTTCAAAAGGATTATGAGAGTAAAACCATTTTGAAGGAAAGCTTGCGGGACGGCATTGAGCAAAACAATTTCTTTTTGGAGTTTCAACCGGTGATTGATATTGCGACGGGACAAATTGCCGGGGCGGAGGTGCTCTCCAGACTCAGCAAGGACAGAAAGGTGATTGCGCCCGCAGATTTTGTACCGGTCATTCAAGGGCAAAATATGAGCGCCGACTTTGATTTCTTTATTTTGGAAAAAGCTTGCCAATGGGCGGCGGCGCATAGAGAGATCTGTGAGAAACTTCGCTATATTTCCGTGAATTTTGCGCGCACAACCATTGCCCGGGAAGAATTTGCGCAGATGCTGCTGCAAAAAATCAAGCAGTATGATCTTCCGCCGAAATGCCTTGCTGTTGAGGTTTTGGAGGATAAAAGCGACGAGTTTTGCGATACAAATGTTCTGCGGGAAAATTTAGAGAAGCTGCGGCAGCAAAACATTACCGTTTTGCTGGATGATTTCGGGGAAGGGTATACCTCGTTTGACGATTTGCAGAATTATCCGATCAATATGATTAAAATCAGCCGTACGATGGTCAATAATTTGAATACCAAAATCGGCGTGCGGATATTCGAGAGTATTATGAACATCGCCAAAAATATCGGCGTATCGGTGGTTTGCGAGGGCGTTGAAACGCCGCAAC
>CAKRPM010000158.1 GCA_934378025.1 uncultured Eubacteriales bacterium
TACCTCATTATGCTTGGTTTTAGCGTTGATGCCCAGTTTCCACAGCTCCGCGTCCAAATCCTTCATGTATTCGGAAACACGCGTTTTGATTTGACCGAAATAGTGATCGTCCAGCTCCTGCCCTTTGGGCGGCTTTGCGCCGAACAGAGTTCTGCCCGTGTAAATCAAATCGGGGCGTTTTAAATAGACGTCGCGGTCGATCAAAAAGTATTCCTGCTCGGGCCCGACGGTGGTGACGACGTTTTTTACACCCGCGTCATTGCCGAACAGTTTTAAAATTCGCATGGATTGATGGCTCAGAGTTTCCATGGAACGTAAAAGCGGGGTCTTTTTATCCAGTGCCTCGCCGGTGTAGGAGCAAAACGCGGTGGGAATACAAAGCGTTCCGTCTTTGACAAAGGCAAACGAGGTCGGATCCCAGGCCGTGTATCCTCTGGCTTCAAAGGTGGCGCGAATGCCGCCGGAGGGGAAGGAGGAAGCGTCCGGCTCGCCTTTTACCAATTCCTTGCCGGAAAAAGTCATGATTACGTTGCCGTCACCGTCCGGTGTAATAAAGCTGTCGTGCTTTTCGGCAGTGACGCCGGTCAACGGCTGAAACCAGTGGGTATAGTGCGTGGCGCCTTTTTCGATGGCCCATTCCTTCATGGCATGCGCCACGACATTGGCGATATCCAGCTCCAGGGCTTCGCCGTTTTTAATGGTATGCTTGAGCTTTTTGTATACATCTTTCGGCAATTTTTCCCGCATCACTCGGTCGTTGAATACTTCACTTCCGAAAAGTTCCGGTATTTTTTCCATTGTAAAAACCTCCGTTACAAAAAAATTAGCGCTGCAAGTCCTAAGACTTACAGCGCCTTTGCTATATTGGTCACATTATAACGCGCCTTTTTCCATTTGTCAAGCTTTTTTTACAAATGGATCCAAAAAGCTTTCAATTTCCTCCGCCGGACGGTAGCCGATCAACGGCGGCTGCGCCTGCCCGTCTTTAAAAAGCAACAGCGTGGGAATGTTCACCACCGAATACTGCGCCGCCAATAAGCCTTGCTCGTCCACGTTGATTTTTCCGACTTTCAGCCGTCCCTCAAAACGAGCGGCAATGTCGTCAATCACAGGGGAGAGCATTTTGCACGGCGGGCACCACTCGGCCCAAAAATCCACCAGTACCGGCAGATCGCTGTGCAGCACCTCACTGTCAAAGTTTTCTTCCGTTATAATTATTTCTGCCATGTTCAGTCCTCCTTTTTCTTATAAAACAATCGGCAATGACAAAATCCTTCAAAATCGGGATCTTCAATTTGCTGTCTGAATTCTTTGCACATACATTTGTTGTCCGGGGTTCTCTCCAATCGGCAGGGGCAATAGCCGCCGGTACGTTTCAACCCCTCTTTTACAATTTTTACGGTTTCCTTGTCCGGGTTTAATAAAACGCTCATTTTTCTCCTCCGTTGCTTTTGGGGATTACGGACGAATTTTTCGCCGGATTTCCTCGGGAAAATCCCGCATGTCAAACGGCTCATACTCTGAGTTTTCGCGGCCGGTTTCGCTGTTTTCCGCAATGATCACGACAGCGTTCGGATCTACATAAATATTGTGCCAAAGTCCCTTGGGAATATTATAAACTTTTTCGGGTTCCATGAGGGTGAAAACATATCCGTCCGCTTCATGCGTGACCAGCACCGCCCGACCCGCCAAAAGCGCAAAGGCCTCGTCGCTCAGACAGTGCCGCTCCAGATAGGTCAGATGGATAAACCGCTCGTCCTCCCGCAGCATGCCGATGCGCCAAGCGCCGAAAGAAAACATGGTTTTGTACCCTTTTTCCGAGTGACTGTAAATTTCAACTTGTCCCACAACATCACGTCCTTCCACAGATATTATAGAAAAAAATATTTGTTTTTTCAAGGGGGAAAATGCACATATTTTCGTCATACAAATAAAAGGGAGGCGCATGTATGCGCCGGGAAGGAAAACGGTGATTTTATGAAACGTTTTTTCGCGGTCATGGCGGCAATTTTGCTGCTCAGCGTGCCCGCTTATGCGAAAATTATCATTAACGAAGGGCTGGTGCTGCAGGACGGAGCGTCCAAGATTACGCTGTACCCGGGGCAAAAGACGGCGCTGCATGCCAAGGATTCCTTTTGGAACACGCCGCGCTATAAAAATATGCGTTACGCCAGTGCAAATCCGAGTGTCGCCTGGGTGGATAAAAGAGGAATTTTACACGGCTCGCTGCCCGGTCAAACCGTCATTTATGTCAGCGAATCGGACGGCAACAGCGGCACTATTAACGTCATTGTCACGGGAAAGCGGAAAATCCCGAGGATCTCTTGGATGATTCTTTTTACGCTTTTTATGAGTGTGCTGATGGGGTATGCGATTTTTTGCGGCGGTTGAGCAAGAGCGTTGGTTGTTTTGAATGAAAAACGGAGCCGCTTTTTGTTCATTATAAACAAATATTTTGTTTGGGCTGTTTTGATCATTTTATTTTATTGACCTTTTATTTTTTTTATATTATAATTCTAATATATAAACAATGCATAGTTTGATTTACGAGGAGGAATTTTAAAATGAAGCATGCATTCCGAAAAGTGCTTTGCCTGCTGCTGGTGCTGACCATGCTGATCGGTATTTTGCCGACCGGTATGTTCGCTTTTGCGGCGAGCGTCGCAGTCGGGGACGGCAACGTTCTGGTTGACGACGATTTTGCAGCGGCAGCCAATAATGAAACCGTTACGACGACAGTCGGCGACACGGTTTATCAGGCGGTGAAAGGCGTCAACGCCTTTGACACGATTAACGAAGCGCTTTCCAAAGTGGCGGACGGCGGCGCAGTATACGTCGGTGCCGGACGCTATGAGGGAGGGCTGACCGTTACCGCCAATGTCGCACTGTACGGTGCCGGCATGAACATCAATCCGAACACGGATGATTGGAAACTGAATTCCAGACGTTCCGATCTTTCGGCCGAGTCGGTCATTGTCGGGCAGATTCAGGTCACGACCAAAGCGTTGACCAAGTTTGTGGTAAACGGCTTTACGTTTACGGGTCAAAGCTCGATCCGCGAGGCAACCAGCGGTTCGACCATTAAGGGCGTTGATCTGTGCTATAACCGTTTTGTCAACATGATTGATATTTCCTCTACGACCGGTGCGTTTTATTTCACCGGTACCACGGTTCGTACCGGACGGATTTCCTACAACCGTGTGGAAGACGCTCAATCTGCCAAACCGGTTACTTTCCGTAATGCCGATAATTTTACATTCTCTTATAACTACATGAATTTCCCCGGCGTCGGCATTTGGCTGACGGCGGAGATTGCCGACCAGAACGTTACGCCCGGTAAAATGCTGGCGACCGTTGTCGGCAACTACCTGATCGGTAACAGCCCGATCGAGATTTATGCGGCGTATGCGGATGCGATGGACGTAACCGTCAGCGATAACATCTTTGAGGGAAAACGTCGTGCAATGTATATTGCGGCGCAGGAAAACAGTACGCTTAATAAAAATATTAAAATTCTCAACAACACCTTGTCGGCCACGACCAGCGGCATTGACTTTGTTGCACAGTCCGGTGTTCCGAGCTTCAATCCGGATCTGGTGGTGATTCGCGGCAATAACTTTAATAACGGTACGATTGTCAATGCCTTTACCTCAAGCACACCGTTGAACCTGTCGTATAACTATTTTGCCTCCGGCCCGAGTTATACCGGTTCGCCCTCTCCGATCGTATATCCGCGCTATACCAATGCCGAGCATACGACGTTGATCGGTGATATGCGTCTGGAAAGCGTATCGCTGACCGGTGTGATGGCGGACGGTACCCGTGAGGATATC
>CAKRPM010000159.1 GCA_934378025.1 uncultured Eubacteriales bacterium
GTCGAACACTGTCGCCGTGGTCGCGGACGCGCTGAACCTGCCGTCCGAGCTGACCGTGTCGATCGACGGCAATTCGCCTGATTTTGAAAACGTAAAAAACGGAAGCTATCCGTTGAAAAGAACATTTTATTTGGTTTACAACACCAAAAAAATCAGTGATTGCGCCCGTGATTTTTTGTCGTTTGTACAGAGCGCCGAGGGGAATAAAATCATAAAAGAAATGGGCTATATGCCGCTTTCGGAAAAACCGTACAGTGCGGCAAAAGTCGAGGGGAAAACCGTGTTGGCAGGCTCGGCTTCCGTGGCGCCGCTTATGGAAAGGCTGCGCGCTCGGTATGCCGAACTTCAAAAAGACGTGCAGATTGAAATTCAGCAAAATGATTCTACCACCGGGATTTCTTTGGTCGGACAGGGCATCGTTGAGGTCGGTATGAGCTCTCGCGATCTTAAAAGCGACGAGCGCTCAAAGGATTACGAAATTATCGATCTGGCGCAGGACATCATCGCCGTAATTGTTCATCCCGAAAATCAAATTTCCGATTTAAGCCGTCAGGAATTGAAAGAAATTTACAGCGGAAAGATCAAATCCTGGAGTGAATTGAATGCGTAAGGGCAGAGCGGGATTTGTTTTTATGTGGGGCAGCGGCATCGGTGTGTCCATGCTGGTGCTGTGTATATTTATATTTTTGTGCCGTGATGCGTTGGCATTTTTTGATCAGTATTCTTTTTTTGATTTTATAAACGGAAAAGAATGGCGCCCCGAGGCAGGCGTCTACGGATTGGCGCCCATGCTTTTCGGCAGTTTGATTACCACTTTGCTGGCGCTTTTGATTGCATTGCCCATCGGGGTGTTTGCCGTGTTGGCCATGCAGTATTATTGCGGGAAAAGGCTGAGAAGCGTCATTGAGTTTTTTGTAAATGTTGCGGCGGGAATCCCTTCGGTGGTATACGGTCTGTTCGGCTTGATTCTTTTGTGCCCGCTCACCGCAAAATGGGTCGGCGGTGCCGGCTTTTCCGCCTTGTCGGCGTCGGTATTACTGGCAATTATGATTTTGCCTACGGTAATGTCGCTGTATTATGCCGAAGTGGCATCCGTTGCGCCGGAATATTACGCTTGCGCACTCGCTTTGGGGGAAAGCAGCGAAAAAAGCATTATCAAATGTGTTTTGCCCAAAACCGCCTATGGAATTTTGTCGGCGGCGATTTTGGCTGTCGGACGTGCGATCGGTGAAACAATGGCGGTTTTAATGGTGGCGGGGAATATTTCGAAAATCAATTTTGATTTGACGCAGGGCATCCGAACACTGACGACAAACATTGCGCTGGAAATGGGATACGCCTCCGGTACGCATCGCCTGGCGTTGATTGCCTCCGGCTTTGTGCTGCTCTGCGTGGTTTTGTTGTTGGAATTTGTTTTATATTTTTTAAAAAGGAAAATGGCAGATGAATAAATTGATCAAAGGATTGCTGGTTTTGGCACTGCTTTTGGCGGTGTTTCCCATTGCCGCCGTTTTTGGTATGGTCACAGCGCTGGGTGTGCAAAACTTTCGGCCGGAAATGATTTTCGGTATTTCCTCCTTTTCTTCTATGCTGCCCTCGGTTTGTAATACATTTTTGCTTATCGTGGCAACGCTGCTTTTATCGGTGCCGCCTGCGTTGTTTGCCGCAATTTTTTTGTGGTTTTACGGGCATAAACGTCGCTTTTGGGTGAGTATTTTGCAGGCGCTTATTGATGCATTGGGGGCAATTCCCTCTATTATTTACGCCCTGTTCGGTCTGATCGTTTTTGTAAATACGGCCGGACTTGGTTTTTCGTTTCTCTCCGGCGTTTTGACCATGACAATCGTTGTTTTGCCGATTTTGGTGCGGGCGGTCGAGCAAACGTTTTGGAGTGTCCCAAGAGAGGTGTATTATTCCGGCGTAGCACTCGGAATCAGCAAAATGCAAGTGATTTTATCGGTAATGATTCCCGAAACGTTGCGGGGCATTGCATCGGGCGTGATGCTGAGTATGGGGCGGATTATCGGGGAATCGGCAGCTTTGATTTTCACCCTTGGGACGGCCAGCGGTTTTATTAAAAGCTTTTCCTCCTCCGGCAAAACCATGGCGGTTCATCTATATTCATTGACAACAGAGGGGCTTTATCTTCAGGATGCTTACGGCGCGGCGTTGATCTTGCTGGTGTTTGTAATCATTTTTAATATTATTTCATATTTTTTGCTTCGGAAAAGAGATGACTATGAATAAACTGGAATGTAAATCGGTTTCCGCCTATTTCGGGGAGCAGCAAATTTTAAAGGATATTTCCTTAACCGTCGAGGCCGGCATCACGGCGTTTATCGGTCCTTCCGGCTGCGGAAAAAGCACGCTTTTAAAATGCTTTAACCGAATCAATGATTTGGAAAATAATTTTCGCATGCAGGGAAAGATATTTTTGGAGGATACCGATATTTCAAGCTTGGATCAGCAGCTTTTGCGCAGAAACGTCGGCATGGTGTTTCAACGGCCGACTCCTTTTGCCATGTCGGTATACGACAATGTCGCTTTCGGCCCGCGTGCAGGCGGCATGCGGGACAAAAAGAAGCTTGAGGAAACGGTGGAGCGGTCGCTGCGAGACGCTTCACTGTGGGAGGAGGTCAAGGATCGGCTCCGCCATTCGGCCCGCGGCCTTTCGGGCGGACAGCAGCAGCGGCTTTGTATTGCCAGGGCGCTTGCCGTGTCGCCGAAAGTGCTTTTGTTGGACGAACCGACCAGTGCGCTGGATCCGATTTCTACGGAACGTGTTGAACAAACCTTGCATGGACTAAAAGGGCAGCTGACCATGATTTTGGTGTCGCATAATATGCGTCAAGTGCGCTCCATTTGCGATCGAACGGCTTTTTTTGAAAAAGGCCGACTGATCGAGTACAATGCAACCGAAAAAATCTTTCGTTCGCCGCAAAATCCGCAGACGGCGCAATATGTTCAAAGATAAATTTTCTTTACAAGCCGTACGGATGGTGATATAATATTTCTGACAAAATTATCGAAATATGAGAGGTTGCGGCTTTGAAGGCATACTGCATAGCGGAACTGAAATGTAATATGAATATCGGCGGGCGTGCCGCAAAACAGGCGCTACCCTATTTGACGGGGCAGGCGGCGTATGAAATTCCCGACATTGTGGTTTCGGTCTCGGAAGAAAGAATTGCTCGAATGTCCGAAAAATACGGCGTTTCTGCGGACGAGGCGGAATATTATCTCAGCGGCTATGATTTTTATAAGCAATTGTTGAGCTTTAACGGTTGTTTTTTGCACGCGTCAGCTGTGGCGTATCAAAATCGCGCGTATCTGTTTTCTGCGGACAGCGGAGTCGGAAAATCGACGCACACCGCGCTTTGGCTGAAAAATTTCCCCGGGGCTTATATCCTGAATGACGACAAGCCGGCACTGCGGAAAATGGACGGCCGCTTTTTCGTTTTCGGAACGCCCTGGAGCGGTAAAACCGATTTAAACCGAAACGCGAAGGTGCCGCTGGGAGCCATTTGTTTTCTTGAGCGCTCCGAGCATAATGATATCGCCCCCCTTAAAACGGGGGAGGCGATCGGCTTATTTATGCGTCGAACCTAGAACTATCATTTTCGGCCGGAAATGACTGAAAAACTTTTTTCGTTAATGAACGAGCTGTTTACACAGTATCATGCCCGGCGTCTTCGCTGTCGCCCGGATGACGCGGCGGAACCGTGCGAGGTCGCCGATCTCGCTGCGGGACCGGTCAGGCCGCGGGAGCCGTCCGTCGTGCGG
>CAKRPM010000160.1 GCA_934378025.1 uncultured Eubacteriales bacterium
ATGTTCGGCAAATTTACCTTCCTTTTTCGAAGTCTGCCGGTATGTCGAAAAAGTCGGTCAACCGCAAGCAAAGAAAATAAAAAAAGATGACTGCGTTTCGGACAGTCATCTTTTTTTAAAGAGTTATGCTTTTTTGCGCTTCGGCAGCGGCAATTGCGCCAAAATAACGGCGGAAAATACCAAAATGCAACCGAAAAGCTCCCGCAGGGACAGGCCGCCGTTTGAGATCAGCCCCAGCTTCCAACAAACAAAACCGGCCAGTGCCGCAAACACCGATTCCAGCGAGCAAAGCAAGCTTGCCACCACCGGGTCGGTAAACTTTTGCGCCACGATTTGCAGCGTGTAGCCGACGCCGCTGGACAAAATGCCCGTGTACAAAATCGGGATGCCCGCGGCCGCCACCATATAAATATTCGGTTTTTCAAACATCAGCATGAATACGGCGCTCAGTGCACTGCAAACAAAAAATTGCAGGCAGGACATTTTTACACCGTCTGTCTTGGGCGAAAAATAATCAATTACCAAAATGTGCCCCGCAAAGCAAAGCGCACTGCAAAGCATTAAGGCGTCGCCCTTTTGCAGCACCAGTTTTTCATTCATGCACAAAAGATAAAAGCCTAAGATGCTGAGCGCCACGCTCAGCCAAATCAGCCAGCCCGGCCGCCGTTTGAAAAACAGCCCGATCAGCGGCACGAAAATTACGTACAGCGCCGTAATAAATCCGCCCTTGGCCGTGGTGGTATACTGAATTCCGACTTGCTGGAACGCAGAGGCGACAAACAAAAAAACGCCGCAGCACAGACCGCCCGATAACAAGGTTTTTCGGTCTTTAGTTTTTTCTTTGGTAAAAATAAAAATAATCGGCAGCAGCACCAGCCCGCCCAACAGATACCGCACGGCCATAAAGCTAAACGGCCCGATATGATCCATTGCGCTGCTTTGCGCCACAAAGGCGGTGCCCCAGATCAGCGCCGTCAGTAATAACAGTAAATTTCCTTTCAATTTTTGAGATTTCATGTCGATTGCCTCCAAATGATGAAATGATATCATTTTTTTTGGGTTTCGTCAAGAAATCGGTGGAAAAAAATAAAAAAGTATGCTACAATAAAAAATGAACAGTTTTGTACGGGAAAGGAGCAAACAAGGTGTCAGATCAGGCCATTTTGGATTTAGCGGAATATGGGGTGCGTCACGGCCTTTTGGCGGAGAGCGATCGGGTGTTTGTGATCAACAGCCTTCTTGCCGCCATGCAGCAGGACGACTTTGCCCCCGACGGGGCGGCGCAGTCGCGTCCGTTGACGGAAATTTTGGACGAGTTGCTGGATACGGCGGCAAGCCGCGGTATCATTGACGGTGACAGCATTACCCAGCGCGATCTTTTCGACAGCAAGCTGATGGGGTTGCTGCTGCCCAGACCGAGCGAGGTCATTGCAAACTTTTGGGCGGATTACGCCCACTCGCCCAAGCAAGCGACGGATCATTATTATCGCTTCAGCGGCGACAGTAACTATATTCGCAGAGATCGCATTGCCAAGGATGTAAAGTGGAGCACCATTACAGAATACGGAGCGCTGGATATTACCATCAATCTTTCCAAACCGGAAAAGGATCCCAAGGCCATTGCCGCCGCACTGGCGACAAAGCAAAGCGGATATCCCAAATGCGCCCTTTGCCGTGAAAATGAGGGGTATGCAGGGCATGCCGGCGCCGCCGCGCGGGAAAATCATCGGATTATTCCCATTACGCTGAATGACGAGTCTTGGTATTTGCAATACTCTCCGTATGTTTACTACAATGAGCACTGCATTGTGCTCAACGGACGGCACACCCCCATGCGGATTTCGGAGGATACGTTCCGTCGTCTGCTGGATTTTACCGAGCAGTTCGGGCACTATTTTCTGGGTTCCAATGCTGATCTTCCGATTGTCGGCGGGTCCATACTGACGCATGATCACTTTCAGGGCGGGCGCTATAGCTTTCCGATGGAAAAAGCGCCGGTGGCCGTTCCGGTGGTTTTTGAAGGGTTTGAAGATGTAAGCGCGGGCATTGTAAAATGGCCGATGAGCGTTTTGCGGATTCGCAGCGCCGAGAAGGGGAGACTGGTGCAGCTGGCCTCGAAAATTTTGGCGGCCTGGCGCGGATACAGTGACCCGGACGCATTTGTTTTTGCCGAAACCGACGGTCAAAAGCATAACACGATTACGCCCATTGCACGCAGAAGAGGCAGTGATTTTGAACTGGATTTGGTATTGCGCAACAATATTACCACGAAAGAGCATCCCTTGGGGGTGTTCCATCCGCATGCCGAGCTGCATCATATTAAAAAAGAAAACATCGGACTGATTGAGGTGATGGGGCTGGCCGTGTTGCCGGCACGCCTGAAGGGCGAGCTGCAGGCATTGAAGGAAGCCTTGCTGCAGCACAATCCGCCCGAGCAGGACGAGGCACTGAAAAAACATGCCGCCTGGGCGCATGAAGTTTTGGCGCGGCATCCGGAATTTGATGAAACAACGGCGGATGACATTTTAAAGGACGAGGTCGGAAAAGTATTCTGCCGGGTGTTGGAGCATGCCGGCGTTTATAAGAATACAGACGATTTTATGAAATTTGTCGCTTTTGTAAATCAAAAGTAAGAGTGAGGGAAAATCGTGGGTCAAAAGTATCAGGGTCTGTCCGCGTATGAACGGGCAAAGCGAGCAGAGGAATATAACGCGTATCGAAACGGCGCGCAGCAACGCTCGTCGGTCGGCCGTACCGCCACCGAGGAACGCACGCAAACGTCCCCGAAAAAAAAGCAGCCCGTTCGCCGCAAAAAAACAAAGCAAAAGGCCATCCGAAAAGGGCGGGGCAAACGCATTGCCATTGTTACGGCCGTCGTGGCGGTCGCGGCAATTGTGCTGATCGCCGTCAGTGTTTATCGATATGTTTTTGCGGATTTTACGGCGGTGGAGGATCAATTTACCGATGATCAGCTGGGCATTGCCGCCGCTCAGGAGTCGGGGCAGCTTAATGTCGCCGTATTCGGAGTGGATTCCTATGAGGAGAAAAAAGGGCGTTCGGACTGCACCATGATTTTATCGGTGGATAAAAAGAACCGTCAATTGAAAGTGGTCAGCATTTTGCGGGACAGCTATGTCCGCGTGGAGGGGCACGGCAAGGATAAACTGACTCATGCCTTTGCCTACGGCGGCGCCCGCCTGGCGCTGCATACGCTGAATACCAATTTTGATTTGGCACTGCGCGACTATATTGTGCTGGACTACAAAGATGTGGTGAATATGATTGATGTTGCGGGCGGGCTGGATCTTGAAATCAGTGACAAAGAACGCGCCGAAATCAATCGTATTGCCGCCGAGATGGATGAAAACGCCCAACCCGTTACACAAACCGGCGTGGTGCATCTAAACGGCCTGCAGGCCACCGCTTATGCGCGGATTCGGAAAATCGATACCGAAAATATGCGTACGCAGCGGCAGCGAATTGTCATTCAAGCGCTTTTGGAAAAATGCACGTCTATGGGCGTTTCGTCTTATCCGAAACTGGCGCATGATTTTTTGCCGTATTTGCAAACCAATTTGTCTGCGTCGGATTTGACGCATTTGGCGCTTTGCGCCCTGCGGTGCGATACGACGCTGCGGGAATATGTGGTGCCCGGTGACGAGGATGACGCCATCGGCGGCAGCTATGACGGTTTTTGGTGCTGGCGGTATGATAC
>CAKRPM010000161.1 GCA_934378025.1 uncultured Eubacteriales bacterium
GCTCGGTATACGCCGGCAGCTGGCGTGACGCGGCAGGTTCGGATATTGTCATCATCACCTCCGGCCTTGCCAGAAAACCGGGGCAATCCCGCCTGGATTTGGCGCAAACCAACGTTAATGTTATCAAATCCATCGCCGAAAACATCGTACCCGTTGCGCCGGAGGCAAACTATATTATCGTCAGCAATCCGGTAGATATTCTCACCTATACATTTTGCAAAATTTCGGGGTTGCCGGAAAGCAGAGTGATCGGTTCGGGCACAATTTTGGATACGGCACGGCTGAAATCCAGACTGTCCGATTATTATAAAATCAATCAGGGCAATGTGCACGCCTATGTATTGGGCGAACACGGAGACAGCTCCTTTATTCCCTGGTCGCTGGTCAATATTTCCAACGTATCCATGGAGCAGTTCAGCCGCTCGACGGACGATCAGGGCTTCCACTATCCGAAACCCGATCTCTCGCAAATTGAAAATTACGTACGTAAATCCGGCGCCCGCGTCATCGAACGCAAAGGAGCCACCTTCTATGCCGTTTCCACCGCCGTATGTCGCATTTGCAAATGCATCCTTTACGGAATTGACACCACTATGACGGTATCCACCATGATGCACGGCGAATACGGCATTGACGACGTATGTTTGAGCGTATTAAACATCGTCGGCCATCAAGGAGCACATAAAAAAATCTTATTGCCGCTGACGGACGAGGAAACCGAAAAGCTGCGCGCCAGCGCCGAAGCCCTCAAAGAGGTAATGCGTTCGCTGGATATTTAGAAAACCGGGAGAAAACTATGAATCTTGACAGAATTATCGCCATCCGCAACAACAAAACCGTATACAAAGACGGCACACAATGCCTGAAAGTATTTGAAGAAAACTTTTCCAAGGCCGCCGTACTGCAAGAAGCGCTGAATCAGGCACGGATTGAAGAGACGCTTTTGCACGTTCCCAAAATCACCGAAGTGGTGCAAATTGACGGGAAATGGGCCATTGTGTATGAATATATCAAAGGGAAAACGCTGACGCAACTGATGAATGAACAGCCGGAAAACACGGCGAAATATCTTGATCAGCTTCTGGAGCTGCAATTGTTGGTACATTCAAAAACCTGCCATTCTCTGATGCGGCAAAAGGATCGGCTGAACGCCATGATTCGCAAAACCGAGCTGTCCGCCACGGTGCGCTTTGATCTGCACACCCGGTTGGAAGAAATGCCCAAGCATATTAAAATTTGCCACGGCGATTTCACCCCTTCCAACATTGTCATCACGCCGGACGGAACGCCGTATATTCTCGATTGGTCGCGGGCAACGCAGGGCAACGGCACCGCAGACGCCATGAACACCTATTTGCTATTGTGCCTGCATCACGGCGAAGCAATGGGGCAGCAATATTTGGACAGTTTTTGCGACAAAGCCGGGATTGATCCGGCCTACGCGCAAAGATGGATTCCCATTATGGCGGCGGCACTGATGTCGCGCTGCGGCGAAAAAGACCGGCAATTTTTATATGAAAAAATCAATATTAAAGAATAGAGGGGAAATCATTATGAAAATCACGGTATGTATCGGTTCTTCCTGTCATTTAAAAGGATCTCGGCAGGTGGTAGAACAACTGCAGACATTGGTGCGTGAGCATGATCTTGACGGCAAAGTAGAGCTGGGCGGCACATTTTGTATGGGCCGATGTCAGGAGGGCGTTTGCGTAACGGTGGACGGCAATTTCTTTTCCGTCACGCCCGAGCAAACCGAAGCATTTTTTGCGCAAAACGTTTTGGGGCAGGTATAAGCAATGATCGTACAAATCTGCGTCGGCTCCTCCTGCCATCTTAAGGGGTCCGAAAAACTGGTAGAACTGTTTCAAAAGGCCATTACGGAAAATCATTTGGAAAATGAAATTACCTTGGCGGGCAGCTTCTGCACCGGAAAATGCAACCGCGAAGGTGTGACCGTTACGGTGGACGACGCCGTTTACACCGGGATCACACCCGAAAAATTTGAAACCTTCTTTACAGAAAAAATCCTGCAAGCCATACAAAGGGGATAGGTTTATGGACTGCTTAACACTGAAAAAATCCAATTGTAAAAATTGCTACAAATGTATTCGCCACTGCCCGGTAAAGTCCATTCGTTTCTCGGGCAACCAAGCCTATATCATCGGCAATGAGTGTATTTTGTGCGGGCACTGCTTCGTGGTATGTCCGCAGGACGCCAAACAAATCGTGGATGAAACGGAAAAGGTGCGCGTGCTGCTGCAAAGCGGCGACCCGGTAATTGTCAGTCTGGCGCCGTCTTTTATTGCCAACTACGAAAACGTAGGCATCGACGCCATGCGTGAAGCACTCAAAAAGCTGGGCTTTTACGATGTGGAGGAAACCGCTCTGGGCGCTACCATCGTCAAAAACGAATATGAGCGCATGCTGGATGAGGGCACAAGAGATGTTGTTATCTCCTCCTGCTGCCATTCCATCAATCTGTTAATTCAAAAATATTTTCCCGCTCAGCTGGCCAATTTGGCCGACACCTTGTCCCCCATGCAGGCGCACTGCAAGGATATTAAGCGGCGCTATCCGAACGCCAAAACCGTCTTTATCGGTCCCTGCGTGGCCAAAAAGGATGAGGCGTCCTATTATGAAGGATTGGTCGACGCCGTTTTGACCTTTGACGAGCTGACCGCCTGGCTGAAGGCTGAGAGCGTGGAACCCAAGCACGAAGTTACCCCCAAGGAAAACAGCCGTGCACGCTTTTTCCCCACCACCGGCGGTATTTTAAAGACCATGCAAAAGCGCCGCAGCGACTATACATATATGGCGCTGGACGGCGTGGAAAACTGCATTGCGGCCTTGCGGGAAATCGAAAACGGCAATATCCATCGCTGTTTTATTGAAATGTCCGCCTGTGCGGGCAGCTGTGTGGGCGGCCCGGTCATGGAAAAATTCCATCGTGCCCCTGTGAAAGATTATATGGCGGTAGCCGCTTTCGCCGGGGACAAGGATTTTGCCGTTGAGCAGCCGGACGGCGCACAACTGCATAAAAACTTTACGCCGATCGAGCACAAATTGCAGCCGCCGACCGAAACGCAAATTGCCGAAATTTTGCATCAGATGGGCAAAACAAAGCCCTCGGACGAGCTGAACTGCGGTTCTTGCGGATACGATTCCTGCCGTGAAAAGGCCATTGCGATCTTTCAAGGCAAAGCGGAAATTTCCATGTGTCTGCCCTATTTGAAAGACAAAGCCGAAAGCTTTTCGGACAACATTGTGCGCAACACCCCCAACGGTCTGATTGTACTGAACGAAAAGCTGGAAGTGCAGCAAATCAATAAAGCGGCACTCAAAATCATGAATTTGCGCTTGCCCTCGGATATTTTGGGGGACGGCGTTGTACGCGTGCTGGATCCCAAAGACTTTTTACAGGTGCTCAATACCGGTCGGAACATTCACGACAAACGGATTTATCTGGCCGAATATGAAAAATATGTAGAACAAACCATCATTTATGATAAAGAGTACCGCGTTTTGCTCTGCATTATGCGCGATGTCACCGAGGAGGAAGCGGTGCGCGAACGCAAAGAGACGATCAGCCAACAAACCGTGGAGATCGCCGACCGCGTGGTGGACAAACAAATGCGCATCGTGCAGGAAATTGCCTCCTTGTTGGGCGAAACCGCGGCCGAAACCAAAATTGCACTGACAAAACTAAAGG
>CAKRPM010000162.1 GCA_934378025.1 uncultured Eubacteriales bacterium
GAATATATCTATGTTCCGACCACCTATATCGTTGCTTTTACGGCAACCAATCAAGAGGGCGCCGGGTTTGCGCAGAGCATGCTGGACGAAATTTTAGATACGTATTTTTCGGTGTTCGGTGAAAATTATATCAATGTCGATCATATCAGCAACAAGATCGAAAAAATTTACGAAAACAACTACGACTATCTGGAAATGGTGGAGTATATCGATACTTGCATCGAGGACACCATTAACATTCTTTATCAGCGCGACGCGGCCTATCCCTATTACCGTTCAACGCAGACGGGAACCTCGTTTGACGATTTAATCGACGAATTTGACTTTATTAAAACGGTCACGCTTCGGGATTTGTTTGCGAAGATTTATCAGTATCAGGTCACCAAAAGTCTGAATTTGCTCAACGCAAACTACAATACCCGCATCGATAACAACGGCATTAAGGGCACCAATGAAAATGAAATGTTTGCGGATATCGAGGAGGTCATTGCCTCTTATGTCAGCAAGATGCGCGAGTCCGGCAATACCGATATTTCCCACGAGTACATTTTAAACGAAGTACACAACAAAGATATCACCGACGCCGAGGGGAACGTCATTACCAAAAGCGATCAGACCGTGACCTATGACGAGCTGATTTATTCCTGGAGAGATCACAGCCTGAATGAAAAGCTCGCCGCCATCGATACGGCGTATTGCAAATATGTTTTGGATTCGTTTAACGCTTGCAGCGGCGCCTGCGGCGGGAAATGCAAAAATTCCGGAAAAACCTGTTCGCAGTTTACCAATGCAAATTATGATACCATTGAGCAAGAGGTGGACTTGAAAATCAAATCGGTCGTGGATACGCTTTCGGATTTGTACTACAAGACCGTGCAGACCAACAGTGAGTATAATGAGTACCTCGGCTGCAAAAATATCGAAATTTTGTCCTCGGCGTCCGCTTCCGCCAGCATGAATGTGAGGGTATATAGCTTGATTGCCTTCTTCTTCATTATGGTGGTTTGCTGCGGCGGATTGCTGCTGGTCGGTCGCTTGAACGACATTATCACCGCCAATTTCTATACGGACAAGAAAACCGGCTTTTACAACCGCGCTTATTTTGACAAGTATTTAAAGAAAAAGGGCAGAAATATTTTGGATGACGGCACGGTGATGGTCTCGGTGTCGGTCAGCAATCAACGTCAGATCAATGAGCAAAACGGCCGAGAGACCGGCGACGGCGTGATCGAGCTGTTTGCGCAAGAACTCAAGCGTGCCTTTGCCAAAATGAATGCAATGTTTGTGTACAACGAAAACGCACATTTTGTCATTGTACTGGAGAAAACCGACGCGATTACCGCCGAGGACGCCTTGCAAATGTTCCGCTTGGCCGTCGAAAACCGCGAAAGCTGCGAAGCGGCGGAAATCGAGTACAAGATGGGGGTTGCGGAAACCTTCCGCGATCGGGTAAAAAACGCCAGAATTTTGCTGGTGGAGGCGGTAAAGGCCGCCAAGGAGTATCACGCTTCGGTAAAGAAATAAAACGGTGCAGAAAGAGGTGAGGGAATGTTTTTTGATAAAACGGTCGGAACGATTGTGAAAATTTATTTTACGGCGCTGGCGTTTATGATGTATTTCTTTATCAATGAGGTCGCGTATATCGGCGGCATCGGCATTACATTCCGTCACCTGTTTGCTCTGGCCATCATTTTTTCCGCCTTTGTGTACTTTTTGGTGCGGCCGGACATTGCCAAGGGATTGACGGCCGTAAAATCGTCGCTGGTTTATGCAGTGCCGTTGCTGGTGGTTTTGGTCGCTTCCATGCTGGTTTGGATGGTGGATAAAAGCAGCCTTCAAACCATTTTGCGCGGTATATCGGGTTGTATGATCTATACCAATTGGTTGTCCTGCGCGCTGGCGGCGGGGGCGCTGCTGTATGTGTTCGGCGAAAACGGGATTTGGTATAATTTGGCGGCATTGGTGCTTTCCAATCTGCTTATGATTGTACAAATTATGTTATCGGACGGCGTGGGCGTATTTATGAAAGAGTTTTTCGCCTTGTTAAGCAGCTTTGCGGCCGATACGGGCGATACCATTGTAAAAGCGGAAATCCATGAGCTTGCCTTTTGCCTGGGCGCCTACCTGATTTATATGCTGTATAAACCGAAAAAGAAGTTGTGGTTTTGGCTGTTATTCGCGGCGGCGGCGTTTTGCTTTTTGGCGGCGTTTAAGCGAATTGCCATGGTGGCCATGGCGGCGGTTGCCGTAATCGGCGGACTTTTTCATTTGATCGCCAAATTTTCGAGAAGCAGTATGTGCCGATGCGCCGATATCATTATGTTGGCGGCCGTCGTGCTGCTGATCGCCTATATCGGAGCCATTAAAGCAGATGTATTTACAGTATTGGAAAAAGCGGGCGTTGACACCAGCGGAAGAGCCTATGTTTATTCACACGTGAACAACTATTATGAATTTTCGCCCGCATTTGTGGGCAACGGCATCGGCTTTTTGACCTATCAGCTCAACGAGGTGGTGTCACTGGGCGTTTCGGCGGTTCATAATGACTTTTTGCAGTTTTTCGTGGATCTGGGCTTTTTCGGATATATTTTCTGGCTGTTGTCCATGACCGTGTTGCGCACCGCCTATTTCGGCAGAAAAGGGGACGGCGATACGGCCGCGGTCGTTTGTCTGGTAACGGTGTATCTTTTAATCGTCTCCGCCACGGACAATACCATCAATTATCCGTTGCTGACAACGGTGCTTGGCATTATTATGATGGGCAACGGATTTTCCGAAAAAACCGAGCAACAGCAGGCGCTGCTTGACGCGCGTCCGTTTGGGAGGATCGCATGAAAATTTTACTGGTAAATAAATTTTTGTATCCGCGCGGCGGGGCGGAAAGCTATATGCTGAAGATCGGTCAATGCCTGAGCGAGCTCGGGCATACCGTTGAATATTTCGGCATGTACGACGCGCAAAATACCGTCACAAACAGCGCTGGCGCTTATACGCAGAATATGGATTTTCACAGCTCGTCTCTCGGGCGGTTTCTCTATCCCTTTAAAATCATTTATTCTTTGGAGGCCAAGCGGAAAATCGGCAAGGTGCTGGACAAATTTCAGCCGGACGTCGTGCATTTGAACAATATCAATTTTCAGCTGACGCCGTCTGTTATCGACGCGGTAAAAAAGCGCGGTATTCCCTTGATTCAAACCGTGCATGACTACCAAATGGTTTGCCCCAATCATCTGTTATATGACTTTCAAAGAAAATGCGTGTGTGAAAAATGCGTCGGCCGCTCCAAGGTGTATTGTATTCAAAATCGCTGTATTCACGGTTCGCGGATCAAAAGCCTTCTCGGCTTTACGGAAGCCCTCTTTTATAAAATCAAAGGCACCTATAAAAAAGTGGATTTGTATTTGTGTCCGAGCCGATTTTTGGCCGGTGAGCTTTTGAAAAATCAGCCGAAGCTCTATGAAAATAAGATTACGGTACTGCACAATTTTGTGGAACAAAAGGTGCCGCCGACGACGGAGGACAAGGCGCCGTATATTGCCTTTGCGGGTCGTCTCAGCCCTGAAAAGGGAACGGCGCTGCTGGCACAGACGGCGAAGCTTTTGCCGGGGGTACATTTTGTGGTCATGGGATCCGGCCCCGACGAAAAAGCCTTTGAAGGACTGGAAAATGTTACAATGACCGGTTTTGTTACCGGAGAAAAACT
>CAKRPM010000163.1 GCA_934378025.1 uncultured Eubacteriales bacterium
CAACAATGAACGTATTTCCTTAAAACTAAAAGGAATGAGTCCGGTACAATACCGAACTCATTCACTTGCAATTTAATTTTTAATTTTGTCTAAACTTTGGGGTTCACTTCAAATGGTTTCGGGATTTTTTTAAAATACAATCGGCTTTTGCTGTGTCCACGGATCGGAGCTTTACGCAACAAGTATGCCTTCCATAAGAACCCTTTGCCGTCGTCGGGGCCGATCAGAACTTTCCGCTGCCGCCGCCGTGCGTTCTGCCGGAGGATGAGGTGTGCGTGCTGCTTCCGGAGCTGTTTTCCTTTTCTCTTCTGGTTTGCGTCACAGTATGGTAAAGGAATAAATCATTGCTTTCCGTAATCGCAAGACTGCCGCTTTTCAAATAGCTGTTGGCTGCCGCTTGCGAGCGTACGCTTTTCAGTTTGCCTTTCATGATAGCAACAATAATTAGCGAAAGTACAATGCCGATGACAATAGAGATCGGAATCCAGATGAGCGACAACGGCTCGCGGGGAAGATTTGCGCGGTCATAAGGGGTGCCGTTTCTTGCTTGTGTGATAAACTCGTCGCACAGCTTTGCATAGGTGTCAAAGGCGGCGGCATAGTTGCCGTCGGATAAGTCGGGTTTGATCTGCTCGCTGATATATTCGATGCCGGCGTCGGTGAATGTCGTGATGCCGAACCCGCTGGTGGAGATCGCCCAATCGCGCTCCTCCATAGAGATCAGCAGCAACAGGCCGTCTTTGTTTTCACCGTAGCCGAAATTGCAGGAATCATAAATATCATCCGCATATTTTTCAGAACTGCTGTACCCATCCAAATCTTTGACGGTGACAACAATGATATCCATTTTTTGTCGGACGCTGATTTCATCAAGTTTTGCAAGCAGCGCGTCCTCTTCACTGTCCGAGAGAATCTCAGCTAAATCATTGACGCGATAGTATTCATCGGAAAAACCGTCGGCGTCGGCCGCAAAGGCACAGGGAAACATGGACAGGCAGAGGATCAGTGCAAGCAGAATGGTAATGATTTTCTTTTTCATTTTGAACCTCCTTACAGCATTCCCATGAGATGCAGCAGCCATACGACACCGTATGCAGCAACGCTGAGTGCCGCTGATAAACCCAATGTCCATTTGGTTGCCGCCGATTTGTCCACCGGCAGATCGCCTACAAACTTTCCGGTCTGTCCGTTCATGGCAAAGGTATATTTGTTGCCGTTCCAGGTGGTGTTCAGCAGCCATACTGGATATAGGGCGTATTTGGCTTTGCCGCCGTGCAGCCGGATGCTGCTGCTTTCCGCAACAACGGTTTCGTATCCTTGAACGGTTGAAGCAAAGGTTTCTTCGGTGGATTTCTTTACACGTTCGTTGGCACGTGTAACGCTTTGTTCGGCATCCACATCATATTTGTCCGCCAGATAGCCCGCCAGATATGCCGACTGAAAATCTACTGCATCGGAAAAATCATACGGTTCGATGGATTCCATTAAGTCGTCCGGCATTTTGGAAGAACCGTCCACCGGTACGTGCTCAAAACCGACGCTGCCGCCCCGACGGACAAGATAGTGGCTTGTTTCGGTATAATCGTAATTGCTGTCGCTCCAGGTGCGCACCTTGGTTGCACGATAGCGCACTTGTGCGTCCGCATCGGTATCGAACAGCCAAAACGGAACGTACACGCCTTTAATTTCGTCGATGTGGTTTTGATCCTTGAAAATCTTCGGCAACAGGCGTTTGCCTGTCAGATGGCGCATCAATCCCTCTTTGGCCGCTTTCTTATCCAGCTTAAAGGGAATGATCAGATCAGGTTTGAGCGACCCGGAAAATTGCCCCATCATTACAACGGGATTTCCGCAGAACGGGCAGGCGGTTGCCGCTGTATTTTCATCACCGACAATCTCACCGCCGCAAGACTTGCACACATAGGAGCGAAGTCCGTCGGTCTCACCCTCCTGCCATGCACTGCCGGCAGAGGTCTCCCATTCCATGCTGCTGGGTTCGCTTTGTAAACCTGCGTCGTAGCTTGCCAGCGTTTCCATATCAAATTCGGTGTCACAGTAGGGGCACTTCATTTTCTGCAAGGTACTGTCAAAGGCGATCGCACCGCCGCAGCAGGGGCATTTATATTCCTGCAAGGTTTGCATATTGCTGTCTCCTTTCACTCGTTCGCCTTTTTAAGGCGTACCGATGGTATCTGTTTATTGCGTAATTTAATCGATTGATGTCATTAAAAAGGTATGCTGCACAGCGCCGCTTCGATGGTTATGGCTGCCGGCGCTTTGTTATTTTACGATATCACCGTCGTCAAACGGATCGCCGCACTCGGGGCAGAATTTTGGCGGTGTTGTACCTTTTTCCGGCTCCCAACCGCATTTGTCACAACGGTATTGCGGTACGCCCGCCGGTTTTTTGGCACCGCAGTTTTGACAGAACCTGCCCTTATTGACCGTGCCGCAGGAACAAGTCCATCCGTCCGCATCTGTCGGTTTCGGTGCGCCGCATTCGGGACAGAATTTGCCGGTGGCCGTGGCGCCGCACGTGCACTTCCAAGCGTCGCTTGACGCGGGCTCGGGTTTCTTTGCACCGCATTCCGGACAGAACTTTCCGCTGACCGTGGCACCGCAGGCGCATTTCCAACGATCCGCCGTCGGCGCATTTTGCTGCGGCGAGGTCGGTTGATTTTGTTGCCCCATGGCAAATAGATTTTGTGCATTCATTCCGCCGCCGGTATTCATAGCCATGCCCATGCCCATAAAGCCGGTCATAGCGCCCGCCTCGTTGGAGGCCGCCGCCTTCATAGCGTCTGCCTGTGCGCCGACCAGGGTGGCCGCCGCCATAGTGGGATCGCGCATGATGGCCGTGCGCTGCGCTTGCTTGATCATTTCGGCGTCTTCCTCCGGCAGGGTGACCGAGCCGAGCGCAATGCTGACAATCTTCAAGCCCCGCAGCTCGCCCCATTTGGCCGAGAGCGCCGTGTTCATGGCCTCTTCCAGTTCCGTATTATGGCTGACAATTTGATTCGGACGCATTTCCAAATCGGAAAGCTTTCCGAATGCAGGTTGCAGGGCGCTGATAAATTCGGTTTTTAGTTGTCCGTCCAGCTCGTCGCGGGTATATTCCTGCTCCACATTGCCGCACACGTGGGTATAGAATAGCAAGGGATCTGCAATTTTATAGGAATATACACCGGAGCAACGAACCGAAACGTCCACATCCAGACCGATCTTGGAGTCCACCACACGGAAGGGAATGGGATTGGGCGTGCCGAACTTGTTGTCAATCAGCTCCTTGGTGTTAAAATAATAGATTCGCTGATCTTTGCCGGTATCGCCGCCGTAGGTAAAGCGTTTGCCGATGGTTTTAAAAGTCTCTTTAATGCTTTCTCCCAAATTGCCGGAGAAAATGGACGGCTCGGTGGAGGTATCGTATGTAAATTCGCCGGGTTCTGCGCAAATTTCCACGACCTTGCCTTGCTCCACAATCATCATGCATTGACCGTCGGCCACGGCAATGCCGGAACCGCTCGTAATGATATTGTCATTTCCTTTGGTGTTAGAGGAGCGGCCGCTGATGCGCTTTTGCCCTTTGGTGACAAGTACCTCTTTGGGCATGGATTCGCAGTAGAAAAATTCTTTCCACTGATCCGCCAATGTGCCGCCCAGAGCACCGATTCCTGCTTTAATAAGTCCCATGATATAGACTCC
>CAKRPM010000164.1 GCA_934378025.1 uncultured Eubacteriales bacterium
TCGCTCTTGGAGAAGGTGTCAAAATCGACCTGATCTTGGAACAGAGGCTCGATCTGAACATTGGAAAAATCAATTTTTTCCTCGACTTCGGGAGCCGCCTGAGTAGCCTCAACATGCTTTTCAACCTTCTTGTCAGAGTCCAAAGGTTTCATGGTCGGGAAAAGCAAAACATCGCGGATCGACTGCGTATTTGTCAAGAGCATTACCAAACGATCGATGCCGATGCCGATGCCGCCCGTCGGAGGCATACCGTATTCCAGCGCATTGATAAAGTCATCATCCATCATATTGGCCTCATCATCGCCCGCCTCCCGCAGTTTCACCTGCTCTAAAAAGCGCTGCTTTTGATCCAACGGATCGTTTAGCTCCGAAAAGGCGTTTGCATGTTCGCGCCCGACGATGAACAGTTCAAAGCGCTGCGTATATTCCGGATGGTCTTTGTGTTTTTTGGCCAACGGAGAAATCTCGATCGGGTGATCCATAACAAACGTCGGTTGAATCAATTTCTCTTCAGCATATTCTTCAAAGAACAAATTCAGAATATCACCCTTTTTGTGGCGATCCTCATACTCGATATGATGTTCCTTGGCGACAGCTCTGGCTTGCTCCAACGTTTCAATTTCATCAAAATCCACGCCCGCATATTTTTTCACCGCGTCTTTCATGCTGATCCGCTCGAACGGACGGCTGAAGTCCAGCGTGTACTCACCATAGGAAATAATTTCACTGCCGCAAACGTCTTTTGCAAGTTTTCGAAGCAGGTTTTCCGTCAAATCCATCATACCGTAATAATCGGTATACGCCTGGTATAACTCCAGAAGGGTGAATTCCGGATTATGCTTGGGATCCATACCTTCATTGCGGAAAACACGGCCGATTTCATATACCTTTTCAAAACCGCCGACAATCAGTCGCTTTAAATACAATTCCAGCGCAATACGCAAATACAAGTCGATATTCAAAGCATTATGATGCGTAATGAACGGACGTGCAGAAGCACCGCCTGCGATGGAATGAAGCTGAGGCGTTTCTACTTCCAAAAAGCCGTTATCATCCAGAAAATCACGAATCCCTTTGATAATCTTGCTGCGTTTAATAAACGTTTCGCGCACGTCAGGATTGACAATAAGATCGACATATCTTTGACGATAGCGCAAATCCTGATCCTTTAAGCCGTGAAATTTCTCGGGCAGCGGCAAAAGGGACTTGGAAAGCAGTTGAATGGAATGGGTATGAATGGAAATTTCGCCCTTTTGGGTTTTAAAGACAACACCTGTTAGCCCGATAATGTCGCCGATATCCGTTTTTTTAAAGGTTTGATAAGCGTCGGCGCCTACATCGTCGACTTTAATATATGCCTGAATTTGCGCGCTCATATCCATAAAATGGAAGAAAGAGGCTTTCCCCATAACGCGCTTGCTCATAATCCGTCCTGCAAGCGTAACGCTCTTTCCCTCGTATTGCTCAAATCCATTTAAAATATCTGCCGCATGTGCGTCACGATCAAAGCGCACAATTTCATAAGGATCGTTACCGGCATCCTTCAATTCTGCCAGCTTGTCCCGACGAATTTGCAAAATCTCACTCAAAGACAGATCCTGTTGATGATACTTTCCCATGGTTCCTCCTTATCAAAATAAAAATCCACGGTCGATGGCCGGCCGTGGATTTTCGTTGTTACTTTTCAATCTTTACGATTTTATATTCGATCTGGCCGATCGGCGCATCTACAACAATAACAGCGCCCTCATTTTTACCAAGCAACGCAGCGCCGAGCGGGCTGTCGTCGGATATTTTGTTTTCGGTCGGATCCGCTTCAATGGAGCTTACCACCTCATAGGTGTCCTCGTCGCCCATTTCAACATCCAAAACCGTTACCTTGCTGCCTAATTTGACAATCGCTTTTTTACTTTTCTTTTCGTCTTCCACGATCACCACATTTTTCAGAGTAACCTCAAGGTCGGCGATACGCGCCTCCACCATGGCTTGCTCGTCTTTTGCTTCGTCATACTCGCTGTTTTCGGACAAGTCGCCGTAGGAACGCGCAGTTTTAATTTTTTCCGCAATTTCAAGACGTACCCGGCTTTTCAGGTCCTGCAGCTCTTGCTCAAGCTTCGCCTTGCCCTCGCTGGTCAGTGTAATCGTCTTTGCCATAATACTCTATCTCCTCAAAACACACATACGTGTAAAATATTTGCATAATCTTGCAAAGCGACTTTGAAAACCAAAGCCGCTTTGCAAAAAACTATTTAGTCATATTGGCAACTTCTTCTGCGAAATTGTCCTCTCTCTTTTGGAGCCCCTCGCCCTTTTTGTAATTGATGAATTTCAAAATAGAAATATCGGCACCGACGGATTTAACATACTGTTCTACCGTCATGTTGGTGTCTTTTACATATTCCTGCTTCAGCAAGCAATTTTCCTTATAATATTTATTGATTTTGCCGGAAACCATTTTTTCAATAACCGCATCCGGTTTGTTGGCGGTTTTCGGATCATTTTTAATTTGCGCCAACAAAATCTGCTTTTCTTCCTCAACAACGCTTGCCGGAACTTCCGCTTCCGACAAATACGCCGGAGTCATGGCAACAATTTGCATGCCGACATTTTTGCCCATTTCAGCCACAGCATCGGTGAACTCCGGAGCGTCGATCAAAATCAACGCAGCATCGGTGCCGCCGCCGTGAACATAAGAACCGCAGAAGCCCTCCAGGCGCTCAAAACGACGAATGTTCATGTTTTCGCCGATCGTCAAAATTTTATCCGTCAGCGTTTGTGCCACGGTGAACTCGCTGTCGCCGAATTTGCAGGCAAGCAACGCTTCAACATCGGCCGGGTTGTAATCGGCAACAGCTTTGGCCGCGCCCATAACAAACTCCATAAATTTTTCATTTTTGGCAACGAAATCGGTTTCGCTGTTTACTTCGATAATAACGCCGACTTTTTTAGCGTTATCTACATACGTTGTCACAACGCCCTCGGCCGCAATACGACCGGCTTTCTTCTCGGCAGCAGCCAAGCCTTTTTCTCTCAGCAACTCAATTGCGCGAGCCTCATCCCCGTCTGCCTCAGTCAAGGCGCGTTTACAATCCATCATGCCGCAACCGGTTTTTTCACGCAGTGCAGCAACATCTTTTGCAGTAAAAGCCATTTTTCTTTCCTCCATTTATTCCGCAGCTTGCTCGACAGTTTCTTCGGCCTGCTCGATTTGTTCGCCCTGTTTGCCTTCCAAAACGGCATTCGCCATCGTTTCGGCAATCAGCTTAACGGCACGAATAGCGTCATCATTGCCCGGGATCGGATAATCGATCTCATCGGGATCGCAGTTCGTATCAACAATGGCCACAACGGGAATTCCCAAGTTTTTCGCTTCGGAAATCGCAATTTTTTCTTTTTTCGGATCCACGACAAACAATGCCGCCGGAATCTTAACCATTTCTTTGATACCGCCGTAGTTTTTCTCCAAAATTTCCTGCTCGTGTTTCAGTTTGAGAACTTCTTTTTTCGGAAGCAAATCAAAAGTACCGTCCTCGGCCATCTTTTCGATTTGTTTCAGGCGCTGAATACTCTTGCGAATGGTTTTAAAGTTGGTCAGCATGCCGCCCGGCCATCTGACACTGCAGTAATACTGGCCGCAGCGCAGCGCTTCCTCACGG
>CAKRPM010000165.1 GCA_934378025.1 uncultured Eubacteriales bacterium
CAAACACAATCTCCCCCCGAACATCGCCCAGCTCCTCGGCGTCCGGCAGATCATAAATGTCAATCGGCGCGTCCATAATTTCAAAAAAGCGCTCGATGCCCGTCATGCCCTGCTGAAACTGCTCGGTAAATTCCACAATGCGGCGCACCGAGGTCAGCAGCGTGCTGACATACAATAAATACGCCGTGTAATCCGCCACCGTAATGGCGCCGCGGATCAAAAACAGTGCGCCCGCGATCACCACGGCAATATACATCACGCCGTCAAAAAAGCGCGTGGAGCTGTGAAAGCCCGCCATATAGTAATAGGAGCGTTTTTTGATGTTGTAAAAAATGCGGTTGTCCGCCTCGAATTTTTCTTTTTCAATCGCCTCGCCCGCAAAGCTTTTGACCACCCGCATGCCCAACAGCGAATCCTCCACACGGGCGTTCAGCTCGCCCGTCTGCACCCGCCGCTCGCGAAACACCGCGCGCATACGCTTGTTGAAAAAGCGCGAACAAACCAACATCAACGGCAAAATGGCGAAGATGATCAGCGTCAGCCAAATGTTAAAGCCCGCCAAAATGATAAAGCTGGCGGTAATTTTGATGCCCGCGATGAAAAATTCCTCCGGGCAGTGATGGGCAAACTCCGTCACCTCAAACAAATCGCTGGTAATGCGGGACATGATCTGCCCGATTTTCGTGTTGTCGAAATATCGAAAGGATTGGCGCTGCAAATGATCAAACAAGGCCGAACGCATATCCGTTTCCATGCGCGTTCCCATGATATGCCCGACCGAGTTCATATAAAATTGCGCGCCCGTATCGATCAGACGCAGCACCAGATAAAACAGCCCGATCTTCCAAATAAACGAAACGCTCAGCCCCGTGCCGTTTATGGCGCGTCCGGTAATGGCGCGCACCATCAGCGGCAGCACCAGCTCGCACAACGTGGTCAAAGACGCCATAAAAAGATCGGTCGCCATAATCCATTTGTATTTTTTAAAATACGGCAAAAACCGCCGCAAATTGGAAAAATTTGATTTCTTTTTCATCGGTTTACCTTTTTTCTTCCTTTTCGGTCAGTGCCGCAAAGGCACGCGGCAATGCATGTGTTTGATCCCCCGGTCCAACGCGGACAAATCCGTCCGGCACCTGCCGCACCACAGCGCGCCAGGTACGCATCAACCATTTCACATGGGTAAAAACGTGCGTGTAGTCGCCCAGCGGCGCAAGCGACAGCAGCTCAAACGGCTGTAAAGCTTCTTTACTTTCCACCTCGGTCAGCCATCCTTCGGTGTGCCACGGCTCCCAAAGACCGGCCAAAAGTCCCTTGCTCGGCCGCTTATGCAGCAATCGGTTGCCCTGCTCGTCCCACAAATCGTATACGCTCATGCGCACGCTTTTTTTGGCCTTTTTGGGCGGCAAAATCGGCAGCGACGGCGCACTGCCCGCCGCAAAACCCGCGCACATCGATTGAATCGGGCAGTGCGCGCAATGCGGCATCCCGGGCGAACAGACCAGCGCCCCCAGTTCCATCAGCGCCTGCGTATAATCGCCGCAGCGATCCGGCGGCATGGCCGCCTCAATGGCACGGGCAAGCGCCCGTTTGCCCTTTTCATCGGAAAAATCCTGCCGAATGTCCAAAAACCGTGCAAATACCCGCACCACATTGCCGTCCACGGCCGCCCGCGGAAGTCCGTAGGCAATGGAGGCGATGGCGCCCGCCGTATAAGCGCCGATGCCCGGCAACTTTTGCAGCTTTTCGGGATCCTTCGGTAAAAAACCGCCGAAATCCATAACAACGATCTCAGCGGCTTTTTTTAAATTGCGAACCCGACTGTAATAGCCCAGTCCCTCCCAAAGCTTATAGAGCGTTTCCTCATCCGCCGCCGCCAGTGCGCCGATGTCGGGCAGGGCTTCCATAAAGCGTTCAAAATAGCCGTGCACCGTTTCCACACGCGTTTGCTGCAGCATAATCTCCGAAATCCATGTACGATAGGGCGAAACCTCGTCCCGCCAAGCCATGGCGCGTTTATTGACGTCGTACCACCGCAACAGCGCCGGTACGGCGGCACGAATTTTTTCCACCGAAAACTCAGGATTCATTCGCCAGTTCCAAAAAGTCGCGAATCATTCGCGCGGCACCCTGCTGCCCGAGTTTTGAAATGTTCAGACACATGTGGTAGTCCGCCGTGTCGCCCCAGGTATGGTTGGTGTAATAAGTATAATAGGTTTTGCGGCTTTTATCGGTTTTCTGAATTTTTTTACGCGCCGCGTCCTCGCTGATCTGATACCGTGCGGCGATTTGCGCCACCCGATAGTCCATGTCGGCGTTGAGGTAGACATTCAGCACATTGGCCTCATGCCGCAGCACATAGCCCGCGCATCTGCCCACAAACACCGCGCGTCCCTCGGCGGCTTTTTCGCGGATAATATCGCTTTGCAGCGAAAACACCCGATCGTCGCTGAGCGCATGCTGGTATTGCGACGGCAGCGCCCCGGCGCCGCCCAGCCCCATGGCCAGGGAGTACAGCAAGCTGCTGCGCCCGGTGCGATCCTCGTTGAAAAATTCCTCGGGCAGACCGCTGCGCTCGCAGGCCAGCCGCACCACCTCTTTGTCATAAAAAGCATATCCCATCTCGTCCGCCAGCTGCTTGCCGATGCCCTTGCCGCCCGAGCCGAACGTACGACTGATGGTCACTACATTAAATTTTCCCATACTGATTGCCCCTACCTTTCCATGCGCCGCCGATCCCCCGAAAAAGAGATCTCCGCCCGTCGGGCGGGAGAGGACGGCACATGCCGTTTTATTTAAAAAGATTTTCTATTCGACGGAAATGATGAAATGATATACCGGTTGGCCGCCTTCGATGGCCACAACCTCGGCCTCCGGCGCGAGCTTTGCAATCGCCGCGCGCACCTGTTCGGCCTGCTCGGGCGTAACGTCCTCGCCGTAGTACAGACTGATAAAGCCCGTGTCCTCATCAATCATGGGCTGCACCAGCTTTTCGGCCAGCGTAATCATATCGTCCTCCACCAGCGAAACCTTGGTTTCGTTCAGACCCAGCAGCTGCCCCGCTTTGATTTCCTTGTCGTCAAACACGCTGTCCCGCGCCGCATAGGTGATATGCGCGGTTTTCACATTGGCCGCCGCTTCGATCATCGCCTTCTCGTTTTCCGAGCAGGTGGCCTGCGGGTCGTAGCCCAGCATGGCGCTGATCCCCTGCGGAATGGTCCGTGTGGGAATTACAATGACCTTTTTCTTACTCAGCGAAACGCATTGCTCCGCCGACATAATGATATTTTTATTGTTAGGCAGGACGAACACCGTCTGGCTGGGCGCCTTTTCAACCGCCGCCAAAATGTCCTCGGTCGAGGGATTCATCGTCTGTCCGCCGCCGACAATTTCATCAATGCCCAAATCTTTAAAGACCGCGGCAATGCCGTCGCCCGCGCAAACCGAAACAAAGGCGAAGTCCTTCATTTCCCGGGGTGCGGTTTTGTTGGCCTCATGCTGCAGCTTCATGTTCTCCACTTTCAGCGTGGCAATCATGCCGTAGTTCAGCGCCTCTTCAATCGCGCGTCCCGGATGATTGGTGTGCACATGCACCTTGATGATTTCCTCATCCTCCACCGCCACAACGCAGTCGCCGATGGACTCTAAATAGCCT
>CAKRPM010000166.1 GCA_934378025.1 uncultured Eubacteriales bacterium
AATAACGGCAGCACCGTAACGCCGGACGATAACAACAATAACAATAATAACAACGGTTCTACCGATGATGATCAGCCGTATTCCACCAGCTGCATGAGCTTTAACGTGCTGGCCTACGATACGCACAGCACCGGTTATGCCGCACCGAGCGTTCGCGCGGATTATATTATCAAAACCATTCAAAAGTATGATCCCGATTTGTTGGGCTGCCAGGAGGTTATGGCAGGCGCCAGTCAGAACGGTAATTTTGATACATATTCCGCACTGAACAAGGCGCTGACGTCCTATTCTCACCGCGCTCTGATTGATGAGGCGGGCAGTACCACAAAAGCGCTGAACATTGCGTCCGGCCTTGTAATCTACTATAAGACCAATCGCTTCGAAGTGAAGGATCACGGTGCGAAGGTTTATAATGCGGACTCCGGTCGTCACTATCAATGGATAAAGTTCTATGATAAGCAGGAAAAGGTTTCCATTATCATGACCAATACCCACTTTTCCATCAACCCGAACAGCAATCGTGACGCAGGTATTCAGCTGCGCGCCAATGAGGCTAACGAGCTGTTGGCTTTCTGGAAAAAGATGTGCGGTACGAACATTGCGTTGTATGCCACCGGCGACTATAACCATACGATGGATGAAAATGCCTATACGGTTTTGAGCGGCGCCAATTTCGCCTCTTCCCGTGATATTTCCGAGAAGGCCAATGCAGAGTCCAGCATCGACTTTGTGTATGTGAACGGAAAAGTGCAGGGTTGCTTCCAGTATATCGCCGATATGACGGAATTTGACAACGCCAATCCCAACGGTGTGGAAAATACAACGGGTAAGTTCACGCCCAAGAAACGGGCCAGCGACCATGCCGCGATCATCGCGTATTGCTACAACGAGTAAGTAATTTGCAGAATAAAAATAGAAAGGCACCCCGTGGGGTGCCTTTTTTGTGAAATCAGAAAGGATTTTTGTATGAAAAGAAAATGGTTGTCATTGCTTTTGGCGCTGAGTCTTCTGGCCGGTGCGTGCGCGCCGGCAACACCGACCGCCGCCGATCCAAAGAAATCGTCCGACGGGGACGGAAAAGTTTCTTGCATGAGCTTTAATATTTTGGCATACAATACCGGCGACAGCAGCTTTGAGGACGCGTCGGTGCGGTCGGAGGGAACACTGGCCACCGTGAAAAAGTATACCCCCGATATTGTGGGGATCCAGGAGGCTACCGAAAATTACGGACGCTCGGATTTCGACTGGCTGACCTTTTTGCAGGAGGGGCTGGGCGAGCTTTATGACAGTCGGGCGGTGATTGACGAGGCGGACTGCTCCTATTCCATGATGGGCATTGCCGCGGGACTGATCATTTTTTACAAAAAGGATCGTTTTGAGCTGAAAGACAGCGGGTGCTATGAATATGCGGCCGATCCGAATCGGTATTATCAATGGGTCGAGCTGTATGATAAAAGCAATAAGCGGGAGCTGTTTGTTACCAACACGCATCTTTCCATTGACAACGGCAACCCCGAGCAGGGCAATGAGGATCGCCTGTCCGAGGCGGAGGAGCTGCTTTCCTTTTGGAAGAGCAAAATCGGCGATCGGCCGATGTTCGCCACCGGCGATTATAACTGCAATATTTATTCCGATCCGCAGCTGCATCTGCAAAGCGATATCTATTTGCCCTCGGCGGTTTTGGCCGATCCGGAGGGGGAAAACTCCATCGATTTTTGCTATATGAACAAAAACTGCATGAAGGTGACGGGGTATGAGTATATTGAGCGGGAATACCTTGCCGAAAACGGCAAAACCTTTATGATCAGCGACCACCATCCGGTGATGACCTATGCCGAATATGTCGACTGATGTAGTAATCGCCACGCTGAATTCGAAATATATCCACTCGTCCCTTGCACCGTGGTGCCTGCTGGCGGGACTTCATGAAGAACAGCCGACCGTTTCCGCCGCGGTGGAGGAGGGGACCATCAATGAACCGATCGCAGCCGTGGCCGAACGCATTGCCGCGCACCGCCCGAAGATCATCGGCTTTTGTTGCTATATTTGGAATATTAAACAGACCTATCAGCTGATGGCACAGCTGAAAAATCGGTTAGACCGTTGCTTTATGGTGCTGGGCGGGCCGGAGGTATCTTATCGTGCCGATGAGGTGCTTTCTCAAAACAGAGATGTGGATTTTGTCCTGTCCGGCGAGGGGGAGCATCCCTTTGCCGAGCTGTGCGCCGCGCTGTTGAAGAACGCGCCGTTTGCGCAGGTGCCGGGTTTGAGCTACCGAACGGAAACCGGCGTGGCTCTGGGCACGCCGTATATTGCCAAGGGGCAGCCGCCCTCTCCGTATACGCCCGCCTATTTTAAGGCGCTTCACGGTCGGATTGCCTATCTTGAAACGACGCGCGGCTGCCCGTTTTCCTGCGCCTTTTGTTTGTCGGGGCGGTGCGGCAGCGTGCGCTTTTTTGATGTGGAGCGCGCAAAGCGGGACATGCTGGCGCTGGCGCAAAGCGGGGCGCAGACGATTAAATTGGTGGATCGAACCTTTAATGCCGATGAGCGGCGCGCCCGTGAATTGGTCACATTTATCACGGCGCACTACGGTCGGGAAATTCCAAAGGGCGTGTGCTTTCATTTTGAGATTGCCGGCGATTTGTTAAGCGATCGGATGATCGAAACCTTTGCGCGCGTACCGGCGGGCGCTGTGCAGCTTGAAATCGGCATGCAAAGCTTTAATGAGAAAACCCTGTCCTCGGTTTCCAGAAGAACCGATACGGCGCGCCTGCGGCGAAATATTGCCCGTCTGCTGGAAGCGCAAAACATTCATGTGCATATTGATTTGATTGCGGGACTGCCCTATGAGGATATCGAAAGCTTTGCCCGCAGCTTTGATATCGCGTATGATTTGGGTGCGCACATGCTGCAGCTGGGCTTTTTAAAGTTGATTCCCGGCTGCGCCATGCGTGAACAGCGGGAAAAATACCCCTGTGTATACGATCCCGAACCGCCCTATGAGGTGAAAAGCACGCCGTGGATGAGCGAGGCGGACTTTGCACGGTTAAAGCGCGTCGAGGACGCGCTGGATCGACTGTATAACAGCGGCCGTTTCCCCAAAACGCTTGCGTTGCTGCGGACGCGGTATACGCCGTTTTGTCTGTTCGATATGATTAAAATTGACGGAACGGGGCAGTCGCTGGACGCATATTGCGGCGCACTTTTCGAGCGCTTGTCTGCCTTTGCGGATCGCGCGGCTTTGCGGGAGGCGATGGTGCAGGATCGTTTGGCGTGCAACCCCACGGGGCAATTGCCCGATTGTTTGAAGATTGCGGAACCGAATATGAAACGCTATAAAAGGCTGCTGCATCTTCGCTTTCCCGTTTCCGCGGGGGTCAAGCGCGGCATGGCAGTGCTCTACCGAACCGATCAAATTGTTTGGGCGGATTATGACGCGCCCGATCCGGTCAGCGGCCGCTTTAAGCTGCACTATATTTCCGTGCAGGCGCTTTGTAAAGAGGACTGACGCCCGACCGCTATAAAAGAAAAGCACCGAACGTTACCCTTTGGGATGATATGTACCCCCAATACTGGACACCCGGTATTGGGGGTACAGCTATATGAAATACAGTTACGAGTACAAGCGGA
>CAKRPM010000167.1 GCA_934378025.1 uncultured Eubacteriales bacterium
GGATGGTGTGCGTGCCGGATGAAAGATTGGACAAGCTGGCGGAAATGAACCATTCAAAAAAGATTGTTCCGGCCGTAATTGAATTTGTGGATATTGCGGGACTGGTAAAAGGCGCCTCTAAGGGCGAAGGTCTGGGTAATAAATTTTTGGGCAATATTCGTGAGGTGGACGCCATTGTGCATGTTGTGCGCTGCTTTGAAGACGAAAACATCGTGCATGTCGACGGCTCCATTGATCCGATTCGCGATATTGATACTATCAATTTGGAGCTGATTTTGGCGGATCTTGAGGTGATTGATAAACAAATCGACCGGAATACCAAACTGGCCAAAGGGGACAAGAAATATTTGGCGTATGTTGATTTTCTCAAAGAGATCAAAAAAACGCTGGAAGAGGAAAAGTTTGTTTCAACCCTGTCGCTCACCGAGGAGCAGCAAAGCTTTCTTCAAGGCATTTCTTTGCTGACGGCCAAACCCGTGATTTATGCCGCCAATTTAAGCGAGAGCGAATTTTCCGAGGGGATTGAGCATAATCAATATGTAAAAGCCGTGGAACAGCGCGCGCAAAAAGAGAATGCTCAGGTTTTGCCCATTTGTGCCAAAATCGAAGAGGAAATTACAGAGTTGCCGAAAGAGGAAAAGCTGCTCTTTTTGTCCGAACTCGGCTTGGAGCAAAGCGGATTGGATCGCTTGATTTCTACTTGCTACAGCCTTTTAAATTTAATCAGCTTTATTACCAGCGGCGAGATGGAAACCAAGGCCTGGACAGTTTCTGAGGGAACCAAGGCGCCGCAGGCGGCCGGCAAAATCCATTCGGATTTTGAGCGCGGCTTCATTCGTGCTGAGGTCATCGGATATGACGATCTTATGCGGTGCGGATCCATGGCTGCTGCTCGTGAGAAGGGCTTGATTCGCAGTGAAGGCAAAGAATATGTCATGAAGGACGGCGATATCGTTCTGTTCCGTTTTAACGTATAGAATTTTGTCGGTCGCCGTGGTGAGGCGGAATGGAGTGTATTATGCCGATCAAAACAAAACGAGAACCGCGCGAGCGGGTATATATTTTAGACGCACTGCGCGGTGTGGCGATACTGGCGATGATTGTACATCATACATACGTGCTCTTGAATTTCATTTTAGGAGTTCAAATCGCCTTTTTTCACAGTGAATTGTTTTCGGTGCTGCAGATGTTCTTTGTGGGCATTTTTCTGCTTGTCAGCGGTATTTGCACCAATTACAGCCACAATATCGCCAAAAGGGGCGGTATCATTTTTGCCGCGGCTGTTTTAGTGACGTTGGTCACCGCGGTATTGTTGCCGTCTTTCGGCGTGGACGGGTTGCAAATTTATTTCGGTATATTGCACATGTTCGGTTTGTCGATGCTGTTGTATGCGTTGATAAAGCCGCTTTTGGATCGCTGCGCCACATTGCCGGTGCTGATTATTTCTGCGGTTTTGTTTGTTGCGCAATATATCTGGATGATTTTTGTACCTTTTTTTGAAAGTCCGTATGATATTACCATGATTTTCGGATTTCCGAGCGAAACATTTTATTCGGCGGACTATTATCCGCTGTTTCCGTATTTCTTTTTGTTTGTAAGCGGCGCCATGCTGGGGCGTCTGATCAAGGCGCGGAAATTTCCGTTATGGTTTTATACTTTTCGGGCGCGACCGTTTGAATTTGTCGGCAGACATTCCTTAATCATTTACCTTGTGCATCAGCCGATTATTTTTGCATTGATTGAACTGTATACGCTTTGTTTGAGATAAGATGGAGAAAAAATCATGCGATTTTATCAAATGACGCCGCCGCAAGCGGCGGAAAATCTACAAACCGATCTTGTGAGCGGACTTTGCGACGAGCAATTGCCCGAAAAAAGACGGCAATACGGAAAAAATGAACTGAAAGCGGTAAAAAAAGAACCGCTTTTTCGGCGTTTTTTGGCGCAGTTTAAAGATGTAATGATCCTGATATTGCTTTTTGCGGCGGGGCTTAGTGCGCTGACGTCGGTTTTTCGTCGGGATTATACCGAGCTTGCAGACGCATTTGTAATTGTCGGAATTGTGTTGTTAAGCGGTGTGTTCGGTTTGCTGCAGGAAGGTAAGGCGCAGCGCACATTGGATGCATTGCATGAAATGGCCACGCCGCAAGCACGGGTTTTGCGGAACGGACATATCAGTACGATTGACGCCTCGGAGTTACTTCCGGGGGATATTATATACTTGGAAGCGGGGGACCGCGTACCGGCGGACGGTATTCTTTTTGAAAGTTTTTCTCTGAAAACCGATGAGACGGCGCTGACGGGAGAAGGCTTGCCCGCCGATAAGCGCGTTTGTGTAATTGAAGGGGACAACCATTCCGTTGCCGATATGGAAAATACGGTTTTTGCCGGGACGCTTGTTGTGGGGGGACGCGGCAGCGCCGTTGTGACGGAAACCGGTATGAATACCCAACTCGGAAAGATCGCGGGCATGCTGGGAAAAAAGCGGCGCGACAAAACGCCCTTGCAAGTGCAAATGGCGCAGATGGGCAAGGTGATCGGTCTGCTGGCCCTGGCAATTTGCGTGCTGATCTTTTTGTTGGGCTTGATTGAGCGAAAGAATTTGCTGGACATGTTTTTGACGGCGGTATCTTTGGCGGTTGCAGCCATCCCCGAGGGATTGTCGGCGACAGTGACGGTTTTACTGGCGCTGGGCGTGCAGCGTATGGCAAAGCAGCGGGTGCTTATCCGAAAGCTCGGTACAGTGGAAACATTGGCGGGTACCGGCGTGATTTGTACGGATAAAACCGGCACGTTGACCCAAAATCGGATGACTGTTACCGAGTGCTTTGTAAATGATGAAATTTTGCCCTTTACACCGAGTAACTATAAAAAAACAACCGGCTTGATCTTGTACGGCAGTTTGTGCAATGACGCAAATGTTTATACAGAAGCGGGGCGTTGGGTATACGTCGGTGATCCGACGGAGGGAGCCATTATTGCCGCGCTGGAGCATTACGGAAAACATCGGGACGAGTTGGAGGCGGCTTATCCGAAATTGGGTGAAATTCCCTTTGACGGCATGCGAAAGCGTAAAACCACGGTTCATGTAATTGAGGGTGAAAATGTTGTGGTGGTAAAGGGTGCGCCCGATACCGTGTTTGACAAATGCGCCAATCAAGCTTTTGTGGAGCGGGCGCGTGCGGCGGCCGCCGAAATGGCGGGACGAGCCCTTCGCGTTTTAGCGGTTGCCGTGCGTACGGTCGACAGTATTCCGCCGCAGTTGATTGAGTCGGATATCGAAAAAGATTTGACATTGATCGGCTTGATCGGCATGCGCGATATGCCCAGAGAAGAGGCGCTTGCAGCGGTTGAAACGTGTATAAGCGCCGGGATTCGTCCCATTATGATAACCGGTGATCATGTGATTACCGCCAAGGCCATTGCCGAGGAATTTCAAATTTACCGTCCGGGAGATCTGGCCGTATCCGGGGATGAATTGGCGCAAATTCCGCAGGATGAATTTGAAAGAAATATTGAAAAATACAGTGTTTTTGCACGCGTTACACCCGAACAAAAGATACGTATTGTAAAAGCATGGCAGAAAAAGGACAAACTGGTCGCCATGACG
>CAKRPM010000168.1 GCA_934378025.1 uncultured Eubacteriales bacterium
GGCCTTTTGATCGGCGGTGCTTGCATTTTTGTTGACGCACCAATAATTTTCCGAACCCGTGCACAGTCCCTGATCCGCCTCTCCCGGTGCGTCGATATAGATGGGCAACATTCCGTACTGATCGTCTTTCAGTCCCTCGCCGGTGGCCTCGTCATATTTTGTGCCCGCATATTCCCAAGTGCCGTTTTGATAAAATACCGCCTGACCGGTTTTAAATTCCGTCTGCGCGTCGGTGGCGGTTTTCCCGGCAATTTCTCCGGGTGCGCAAGTTGCATTTTGGAGATACAAATCCCAAATCTTTTTATACCCGTCCAAATACGTTCCCTGAATGGCCGGCGAACTGGTAATCCCCTCCGCCTTATATTCATAATAAATCGGCAAATTGGCCAGATGTGTTTTAAAGCGCCAATCGGAAGAGGCGCTCATACCGGCACTGGTAAACGCGCCACGTACCCCTAAATCCTTTTTGTGAGCCTGAATTTCGGTCGCCACCGTCTTCAACGCCGTAAAACCGTTAATATCTTCAACGCGTTTCACCGTGGACCAATCCGCGGCAAAATAGCGCTCTAACAACGCCTTGTTATAGATAATACCGTAGGTTTCCACCGCATAGGCCACGCCGAGCACCTCGCCGTCCGCCTTTAAGGCAAAATCGTCCCGCGATAATTCGTCATATACGGCGCTGCCCGTCAAATCCATGCAATAATTCTTCCAACTTTCCAGCCCCACCGGTCCGTTCACCTGAAAAAGTGTGGGGGCATTGCTTTTATCCATTTCACTGGTAAGGGTCGCTTCGTACTGACCCTCGGCCGCCGTCAATACCTTAACCTCCACGCCGGTTTTTTCGGTATAGCGTTTGGCAAGCGTCTGCCACTGCGCGTCTTGCTCCGGCTTAAAATTCAAATAATAAACCGCGCCTTCCGCGCCGGCTTTGCGCCCGCAGCCGCCCAATGTGCCGAGCAAAAGCGCGACGCCCATCAGCGCACTTATGATTTTTTTCATACTCTTTCATCCCTTCAAAAGAATTTTATTACTATTATCCGTAAATTTTCAGCCGCTATACAAAACAAAACGGCGCTTGATCAAATTTGATCAAGCGCACCGAAAAGGATACAAAACGCCGGGTTTCTCACCCGCTTTTTAAAAATATTTTGTCCGATTTTGCAACAAAAAAACGCCGAAACTTTCGTTTCGGCGTTTTTTAAAATTTTAACCTTTTACGAAAAAGCCGGAGTTTTCCGGATCGTCTAAATCAAAGACAAACTCTAAGTACTGATCGCAGAAGTTTTTAAAGATCGTAGCAACCTCCGCACGCGTGGCTTTTCCCTGAGGATTGAAGTATCCGTTATCGCCCTGTACAAGGCCGGCGATTTGGCACTGTTTTACATATTTCTTTGCCCAGCCGGAAATCTGATCGGCGTCTTTAAAGGTAACGGGGCTTTTAACTTCTTTCAGGGCAAGACCGCCCGCCTCGCTGAAGGTTACCATCATTTTGCAGATCATCTCGCGGGTGATGGGTTCGTCGGGGGCAAAGCGATTGGGGCCAACGCCTTTTACAATGCCTTCTTCCGCCGCCCACTTAATAGCGCCGGTATAGTATTTTCCCTTCGGCACATCTACAAATTCCGTGGTCACCTTATTGTCAACGGGAATGCCTGCCAAACGGCTCAAAACCGTGACAAACATGCCGCGGGTCATGGTGTCTTCCGGGGCAAACTCCGTATCGCTGACCCCGTTGAACAGTCCGTAATAAGTCACAAAGCTGACCGCATCGCTGTACCAGCCCTTGGGATTTACATCATCAAAATAATCCGCAAGCGTAATGATTTCAAATTCGATGGTGAGCACGCCGCTGTAATCGCCGATACCGGTGATGGTCGCAGTGGCTGTACCGATCTTTTTGTTGTTTTTGTATGTAACGGTATAATCAACGCCCTCTTGCAGTACTTTGTCCTCTTCCAAAACAAAATAAACATTCATGGGGGTTTTTACCGTTTTGCCGGTATACAAAATAGCTTGCAGATAATTGCAAAGGCCGCCTTTTCCCAAATCCTTTTTGCCGACGTTAAAGATTTGTGCGGAAACATAGCTTTGTCCGCCCTGCTCTACCAGAACAAGCAGAAAATATAAATCATCCGGGGCCGACCAAGCATAGCCGTCTTTGGCTTTAAAGGTTGCCATTTCACTCGGAGTTTCCAACGATTTCTCGTCTTCCGGGTCGATTCTGTAGAGGGTGCAAACCGCATCGTCCTGCACGGCTATGGGCTTAGCATCTTTGTTGGTGAGTTTCACGGAAAGATTGAATTTTTTGCCGCTTTCAAACAATTGTCCGTTCAGCTCTTTTTCGCCCTCTGTCAATTCGGCATAGCCGACAGCGTTGTCAAACTTTTTGTCATCATACGCCGCAAAGCTGAATGTTTGTCCCAGCAGTGCAATGCACAGCAGACAGCAAACCACTAAGCTGATTTTTCTTTTGAGTTTTAATTTCATGTTTTTCTCCTTTTTTCTTTATTTTTAAGAACATTTGTTCTTAAAATCAGCATACCATAGATGGAAAAATTTAGCAAGCACTTTTTACCGATAACCGTTTTTTTCCAGATACATCCGACACGGTAACAAAAAATCCGTTTGAATAATATCAAAGCCGCGGCTCGCCAGCCAGCCCCATCCGCGCTCCTCGCTCTCCAGCATGGAAATATCATCGTTGTGTCCGCCGGCCAATACGGTCTTGTAGTTATAAACCAGCGCGTTGACCCATACAAATTTTCCCGCCGCATTCATGCTTTCAATATAGGCCTTATCCGCCACCGGCGCGCTGTCCTCGGCAAACAGCACCTCAGTACCCACCCAGTGAATCTTGCGGTTTTTCAAAAGCTCGGCACTGGTATCGCAGTTTTTGGCCACGCTCATAAACGGAATGTCGGGCGCATATTTTTCAACATCCTCCAAGTATTTTTCTTTTAAACCGGTTTTAATCAAAACCTGTTGTTCCATGCCCAGCGCACGCACCATATCGGAAATTTCTTTCGGATGATCCCAAAATTTATCGATGTTGACCGTGCACTTCCCTTTTAAAAATTGCAGCGCCTGTTCCAAGCGCAACGGATGCTGATCGGTCGGCAGCAAATCGCAGTTGGACAGTGAAAGCTTTTCAATCACATCGGCCGGCAGCAACCGCATGGAATCCCACAAACGCAAATGAACCTTTTCCATCCCCGGATGCTGAACAAAAAGCACGCCGTCACGGCTCATTTCCACATCCAGCTCCACGATCTCCGCGCCCTGCCGCAACGCCAATGAAAAGGCCTGTAAACTATTGCAGGGGATATTTCCGCCGCAAGCGCCCCGATGCGCCGCCAGTTTTATCTTTTTCTGATTCATCGTCTTGTCCGCTCCTTTAATTTTGGCTTAATTATACTCTTTTTCCGATCAACTGACAAGTAATATTTTAAAAAAAGGATGCCGGGTCAATGACCCGACATCCTTTTTTAATTTGTTTTACAGCACACTGTAGTAATCATTGAAATTCATAAGGATCGTGGCCACTTCCGCACGGGTTGCATTGCCCTGGGGATTAAAATACCCGCCCGAACCGTTGAC
>CAKRPM010000169.1 GCA_934378025.1 uncultured Eubacteriales bacterium
GTAATAGCCGTTAAAAGGGTAGTTGTTTTCTTTAATAAAATCTTCAACGGGATCTTTTTTGTTTTGCTTTCCCCAAAAATAGTATACACCGAGACCGATGAGCAGCAGGATAACCGGGAAAATGATCACTTTCAGTGTTTTCTTTGTTTTCATGGCGCCTCCGAAAAATACCGATTAGATATTGCTATTTTTATATTTTTATTATATAATGTACGTTGAAAGGAGAATTATTATGAGGAAATCCAAATATACGATTTTGATTATTGCTGCGGTTATTTTGCTGGGCGGTGTTTCTTTTTTGCTGTTCAAGCTGACGGCCGGCACTCCGAAAACCGCTGCCGATGATACAAAAACCGCGGTTACCACGCAAAATAAAACCGAAGACAAAACACCGTCTAAAACCGAAAGCAAGACGGATGATAAAACCGAAACTTCCGACCAGACTACCCCGAAAACCGAAACTGCTCCGAAGACGGAAACCACTCCGAAAACCGAAACCACCCCGAAAACGGAGACCACTCCGAAAACGGAAACCAAGCCGACGGAAAACAATTCCTCGTCTTCCGGAAAAACCGGCAATACCACCACTACGGTGCCGAAAACAAGACTGGAAGAAATTAAGATGGCACTCAGCGATCCGAATTTGGTGCTGGTCAATGTTAATAACCCCTTGGGCGCTAACGACGCCCCCGGTGATACCACAACCATTCAGGGACGCACAATGGACAGAACTGCGGCAAAGTATCTCCGCCAGATGCTGTCCGACGCTGAGAGTGCGGGGTGCAGTACTATTACTATATACTCCGCTTATCGCAATTATGCAAAGCAAAAACAAAACTATAACAATAAGGTGAATTATTACCTTAATCAAGGATATTCGCAAGCAAAGGCGGAAGCTGCGGCTGCAGCTATCGTAAATCCGCCGGGGAAAAGCGAGCATCAAACCGGCTTGGCAACCGATATTTGCACGGCGGAAATGGTAAATCGTTACGGCTCGTTGCCTGAGCAATTTGAAAATACCAAGGAATATCGCTGGCTGTACGCCCACTGCGCGGAATACGGATTTATTTTGCGCTATCCCAAAGACAAGGTCGCGATCACCGGAATATCTTTTGAGCCCTGGCATTATCGTTATGTCGGCAAAAAATATGCCACAGAAATTATGAATCAAAAAATTTGCCTTGAAGAGTACATTGCCAATCTGAAAGCTGAAAAGGCAAAACTTGAAAAATAATTTTTTTCCGAAGGCTTCGGCCTTCGGAAAAAATATGTTTTCACACTTTAATGTGTTAGCATTATAATTTGATGTCGGAGGAAAATATGAGTAACAAATATACCAGCGAAGCACTGGACGCGCTTTACAGAAGCATTTTGCAACTGGAAAATGTTGCGGAGTGTTATGATTTTTTTGAGGATTTGTGCACCGTAACGGAAATTCGTGCAATGGCGCAGCGTTTTCAAGTGGCACACATGCTGAAAGAGGGTCATACATTTCAGCAAATCGCCGCTCAGACCGGTGCCAGCACCGCAACCATCAGCCGCGTTAACACATGCTTAAAATACGGTAACGGATATAAATATATTTTAAAATGAATACGTTTGAATATTTAGCGGATGTTTATGACGAGTTTGTCGGGGCAGACTATGAGAAAATGGCGCAGTATATTCTTTCGGCTGTTCATAAGTATTGCCCGGAAGCCGAAATCGGCGTTGATCTGGGCTGCGGCAGCGGAACGCTTACACGCCTGCTTTCCCGTCAAAAACTTGATATGATCGGAATTGACGCCTCCTCCGCAATGCTGGCGCGCGCCATGGAGAAAATTGAGGGAAATCTTTTGTTTTTGCAACAGCAGCTCACCGACATTGATCTTTACGGAACGGCGGATTTGTTTGTTTCTACATTGGATTGCTTAAATTATTTGACGGATTTTTCTCAGGTTGAACAATTCTTTCAGCGGGTTTCTCTTTTTTCTAATCCGGGGGCGTTATTTGTTTTTGATTTTAATACGCTTTATAAGTATCGGCAGTTGAACGCCAAGAACTTTGTATATGAAAATGACGATGTGTTTCTGGTTTGGGAAAATGAGTTTGACGGCAAACTTATTCATTACAATTTGACGTTTTTTGAAAAATCGGGTGAAGTGTACCACCGTGTATCGGAGCAGCAACAACAGCGTTATTATCAACCGGAACAAATTTATGATTGTCTAAGCAAAAACGGATTTAAAATTTTAAAAATCAATGACGATTATTCCGATCAACAACCGACGGAGCAAACGCTTCGTATCGTGGTTACCGCGCAAAAGGAGGCAAGGTAAATGGGAACTTTATTTTCTGCACTTTCAACCTGTAAAACCGTACGCGTTTTTGTGGCGGACACAAAAGATATCGTTCAAAAGGCGCATGAGTATCACAGTACTTCGCCTGTCGTATCCGCAGCCCTCGGCCGCTTGTTGACGGCTGCCTCCATGATGGGAACCATGTTAAAGGAAGAGGGCGAAATGGTGACGCTCCAAATTTCCGGTGACGGACCGATCGGAAAGCTTTTGGCGACAGCGGATTATAAGGGCAATGTAAAAGGCTATGCCCAAAATTACGCCGTGGATCTTCCTTTGAAGGAAAACGGAAAATTGGATGTGGCCGCTGCCGTCGGGCAAGGAACGCTTTCGGTGGTTCGAGACAATCAAATGACCGGCGTGCCGTATACCGGTAAAATCGAATTGGTCAGCGGAGAAATCGCCGAGGATATTACCGCTTATTTTGCCACCAGCGAGCAAACGCCGACAGTTTGCGCATTAGGCGTTTTGGTCGATCGTGATTTGTCTATAAAATCCGCAGGCGGTGTTTTAATCCAATTGTTGCCGGGAGCATCGGAACAAACCATATCGATTTTGGAAGAAAACTGCAAGTCGTTAAGTGCAGTTTCATCTCTGCTTTTGGATCATACACCGGAAGAAATCGCTGAAATTGCTTTGAAAAATATCGGGATTTATATGCATACTCAGCGCGAAATTGCATATAAATGTGATTGTTCCCGTGTAAAATGCGAAAAGATTCTTTCCTCTTTAAAACCGGAAGAAATCAAACAAATTATTGATGAAGATCATAAAGCGGATATTGTTTGTAGTTTTTGTGGAAAGTCCTACCATTTTGATGAGACGCAATTGCGGGAAATTTTGCAAAAAAAATAAATTTTTTCGCCATTTTCTATTGACATTTTTTCTGAAATATAGTATGATAATGACCGTCGCTGATAAGCACGGCATGTGGCCTGGTAGTTCAGCTGGTTAGAACGCTAGCCTGTCACGCTAGAGGTCGTGGGTTCGAACCCCATCCAGGTCGCCATATTTTGCCCTTAAAGAAATTTAAGGGCAAAATACTACGCCTTGGTAGCTCAGTCGGTAGAGCAAGGGACTGAAAATCCCTGTGTCGGTGGTTCGATTCCGCCCTAAGGCACCACTTAAAAAAAGATTGCTGGTGTAGCTCAATTGGCAGAGCAGCTGACTTGTAATCAGCAGGTTGTGGGTTCGATTCCAATCGCCAGCTCCAATATACGGACAGGTTCCCGAGCGGCCAAAGGGAACAGACTGTAAATC
>CAKRPM010000170.1 GCA_934378025.1 uncultured Eubacteriales bacterium
AGTACGTTTGACCAATGGGGTTGAAGTAACATCTTACATCCCCGGTATCGGACATAATCTGCAAGAGCACAGCGTTGTTCTGATTCGCGGCGGCAGAGTTAAGGACTTGCCCGGTGTTCGTTATCACATCATTCGCGGTACATTGGATACCCAAGGTGTTGCCAACAGAATGCAGGCTCGTTCCAAATACGGCGCAAAGAGACCGAAAGCCGGCAAATAAGGCCGCTTTCACCCCTTTAAATTGAACTTATCAATTTAAAAGCATTGCTTTTAGAGTGTTTATATAGTTAAACCTCTTTAAGCTGACGGAAGCGTTCGCGCTTTCGAGTACCTGAGAGATCATCAATTTATGAAGGAGGGAAGAACATGCCTAGAAGAGGTTTTGTCCCCAAGAGAGATGTTTTGCCCGATCCCGTATACCAAAGCAAATTGGTCACCAAACTGATCAATAATATTATGTATGACGGTAAAAAGGGTGTAGCACAAAAAATCGTATACGATGCCTTTGACATCGTAAAAGAAAAAACCGGCAAGGACGCTTTGGAAGCGTTCAACGAGGCGATGGAAAACATCATGCCTCAGCTTGAAGTAAAGGCTCGTCGTGTCGGCGGCGCCAACTATCAAGTGCCGATCGAGGTTCGTCCGGAAAGACGGCAGACGTTGGGCTTGCGCTGGATCACCGCATATTCCCGTTCCAGAAACGAAAAGACCATGGCACAGCGCCTTGCAAACGAAATCATGGACGCAATGAACGGTACCGGCGGTGCCGTGAAAAAGAAAGAGGATACGCATAAGATGGCAGAGGCCAACAAGGCTTTTGCACATTACAGATGGTAATCCGCGTAACGGAAAGGAGTTTATATGCCAAGAGAATATCCGCTTAACCTTTATAGAAATATTGGTATTATGGCTCATATCGACGCCGGTAAAACCACGACGACCGAAAGAATTCTGTTCTACACCGGCAGAACCCACAAAATCGGTGAGGTTCATGACGGTGCTGCCACCATGGACTGGATGGAGCAGGAGCAAGAGCGTGGTATTACCATCACATCTGCAGCAACTACCGCAGAGTGGAAGGGTCACCGCATCAATATTATTGATACACCGGGACACGTTGACTTTACGGTAGAGGTTGAGCGTTCTTTGCGCGTTTTGGACGGTGCTGTTACCGTACTGTGCGCGAAGGGCGGCGTTGAGCCTCAGAGTGAAACTGTTTGGAGACAAGCAGAAGAATACAAAGTTCCCCGTATGGCTTATGTAAACAAAATGGATATCATGGGCGCTGATTTTTACCGGGTTGTGCAGATGATGAAAGATCGTCTGAAAGCCAATGCGGTACCGGTTCAGCTGCCGATCGGCGCTGAGGATTCTTTCCGCGGCATTGTTGATCTGGTCACCATGAAGGCCGAGGTTTACTATGACGATTTGGGGAAAGACTATCGGATGGAAGAAATTCCGGAGGATATGAAAGAGCTGGCCGATAAATACAGAGCCGAGCTCGTTGAAAAAGTTGCGGAAACCAGCGAAGAGCTGATGAACAAGTATTTTGAAGAGGGCGATTTAAGCGAGGACGATCTGCGCAAAGGCATTCGTGAGGCGACTATTGCCAATACGTTTGTGCCGGTTTGCTGCGGTACTTCCTATCGTAACAAGGGCGTTCAGCTGCTGTTGGACAACATTGTTGCTTATATGCCGTCTCCGCTGGATATCCCGCCGATTAAGGGTGTTAACCCCGATACCGATGAGGAAGAGGAGAGAATTGCGGACGACAAAGCACCGTTCAGTGCGTTGGCGTTTAAAATCATGACCGACCCCTTCGTCGGAAAACTCTGCTTCTTCAGAGTATATTCCGGTATGTTTAAGGCCGGCGACTCTGTCTACAATTCCGTGAAGGATTCAAAAGACAGAATCGGCCGTATTGTTGCCATGCACGCCAATCACCGTAAAGATATTACCGAGGTTTATGCCGGCGATATCGCCGCGGCCGTAGGTTTGAAAAATGTCGGCACGGGCGATACGCTGTGCGATGAGGATCATCCGATTGTTCTGGAATCCATGGTATTCCCGGATCCTGTTATCCGTGTTGCCATCGAGCCGAAGAGCAAGGCTTCCCAGGAAAAAATGGGTATTGCCCTGGCCAAACTGGCAGAGGAAGATCCGACCTTTAAAACCTACACCGATGACGAAACCGGACAAACCATCATCGCCGGTATGGGCGAGCTGCATCTGGAAATCATTGTTGACCGTTTGCTGCGCGAATTTAAAGTCGAGGCAAACGTCGGTGCGCCGCAGGTATCCTACAAAGAGACCATTCGCAAGAATGCCGATGTGGATATGAAATATGCGCGTCAGTCCGGTGGTAAAGGTCAGTACGGTCATGTTAAAATCCGTGTTACGCCGAATGAATCCGGTGCCGGCTATGAGTTTGTAAACTCCGTTGTCGGCGGTGCCATTCCGAAGGAATACATTCCTGCGGTAGACGCCGGTATTCAAGGTGCGATGCAATCGGGTATTTTGGCCGGTTATGAAGTGGTTGACCTGAAAGTGGAACTGTATGACGGTTCCTACCATGAGGTTGACTCTTCCGAAATGGCCTTTAAGATTGCCGGTTCTATGGCGATCAAAGAGGCAATGCGTAAAGCGGATCCCGTTTTGCTGGAGCCGATTATGCAGGTAGACGTTGTTGTACCGGAAGAGTACATGGGCGACGTTATGGGCGATTTGAACTCCCGCCGCGGTCAAATTCAAGGCATGGAGGCAACGCCGGGCGCACAGCACATTGCCGCACTGGTACCGTTGTCCGAAATGTTCGGATATGCGACCGACCTTCGTTCTAAAACGCAGGGTCGCGGTAACTACAGCATGCAGCCGCACTCCTTTACCGAAGTGCCCAAGAGCATCGCTGAGAAAATTATCGCCGGCCGCGCAAAAGCCAATTAACTTTTGAAAAAAGACTTGATTTAACCGCATTTTTATATTACAATATTGCTAAAGTAAATTAATTTTGACTCATAAAGGAGGAAAAACAAATGGCAAAAGCTAAATTTGAAAGAACCAAGCCCCACGTTAACATTGGTACCATCGGTCACGTTGACCATGGTAAGACCACACTGACAGCGGCAATCACCAAGTATCTGTCTTTCACCGGTAAAGCTTCCTTTGAAGATTATTCCATGATCGATAAGGCTCCGGAAGAGAGAGAAAGAGGTATTACCATCAACACCGCTCACGTTGAGTATGAGACCGAGAATCGTCACTATGCTCACGTTGACTGCCCGGGACATGCTGACTATGTTAAAAACATGATCACCGGTGCTGCCCAGATGGACGGCGCCATCCTGGTTATCGCTGCAACCGACGGTGTTATGGCTCAGACCAAAGAGCACATCCTGCTTGCCCGTCAGGTAGGCGTTCCGGCGATCGTTGTATTTTTGAACAAATGCGATGACGTTGATGATGAAGAGCTGCTTGAGCTGGTTGAGATGGAAGTTCGCGAGACCCTGAGCAAATACGAGTATGACGGTGACAATGTGCCCATCATCAAAGG
>CAKRPM010000171.1 GCA_934378025.1 uncultured Eubacteriales bacterium
CCCGCGGTTGGTGATAATCAAACCGCGGGAAATCGCTGATCGAAGATCATTTTGACCGCACGCCGGAGCTGGAAGAGCGGTTGCTGGCCGGTAACAAAACGGATCTGTATGAGGCTGCGGTGGCCTCTGCCAACCTTGCCAACATCTATTTTATCCGCCAAAAGGAAACCAAGGGATTGGGCCATGCCGTGCTGGCGGCACGCAATTTTGTCGGGAATGAACCCTTCGCCGTGTTATACGGCGATGATGTAATCATCGGCGAGGTGCCGACCACCCGCGAGCTTTTGGACGCCTACGAAAAGTACGGCAAGGGCGTTGTCGGTATCAAGCAGGTATCTCCCGAATTAATCGGTCGGTACTCTTCCCTGGCGGTCGATCGGCTGGAGGATCGGGTTTATAAGGTTACCGATATGGTGGAAAAGCCGACGCCCGATAAGGTGCTCTCCCTCTTTTCCATTTTAGGCCGCTGTGTCCTGCCGCCGGAAATTTTTGAAATTTTAGCGCATACCAAACCCGGTGCGGGCGGTGAAATTCAATTGACCGACGCCATGAAAGAACTGACGCTGAAAGACGGAATGATCGGCGTGGATTTTCTCAGCAAACGCTATGACATGGGCAATAAACTGGGCATTTTACAGGCCAACTGTGAAGTGGCGCTGAAACATCCTGAAATCGGCGAAGATTTCAAAGCCTATATTCAACAGCTTGCCAAGACACTTTAAGTAATATTTCTGAAAAATAAAACGATTCCCGTAAATTGATCCTCCGTGATGTGTGGTATGCTTTTACTATCTTTGTAAAGGAGCGATATCATGAAAGTTACGGATGTAAAGGCATTTGTTGTAGACTGCTTTCGTACCAACTGGGTTTTTATCAAGGTATATACGGACGCCGGGATTGACGGCGTCGGCGAGGCCACGCTGGAATATAAGGAAAAAGCGCTTTTGGGCGCCGTGGAACATATTAAAGAATACCTTGTCGGCAAAAACCCGCTGGAAATCGAAAAGCATTATCACGATATTTACCGCGACGCCTACTGGCGCGGCGGCGCAGTTTTAATGAGCGCCCTGAGCGCTGTGGAAACGGCGCTGTGGGACATTCTGGGGAAATCGTTGGGCGTACCCGTTTATCAACTGTTGGGCGGAAAATGCAACGAGAAAGTCAGAATTTATGTAAACGGTTGGTTCGCCGGCGCCAAGACACCCGAACAGTTCGGCGAAAAAGCCAAGCAAGCCGTTAAACGCGGTGTAACCGCTATGAAATGGGATCCGTTCGGCAAATCCTATATGGAAATTTCCAATAAAGATTTGGATACGGCCCTGCGTTGCGTTGCTGCGGTACGCGAGGCGGTGGGCAATGAAGTAGATCTGCTGATTGAAGGGCACGGCCGATTTAACGTTGCCACCGGAATTAAGATCGCCAAAGAGCTGGAACAATTTAAACCGATGTTCTTTGAAGAGCCTGTTCCTCCCGACGAGCTGGACGCTTTGAAAGCCGTTCGGGATAAATCGCCGGTTGCCATTTCCGCCGGTGAGCGCTTATACGGCCGACGCGATTTTAATCGGCTTTTGCACATGCGCGGCGCCGACTTTATTCAACCCGATATTTCTCACGCGGGCGGCATCATGGAGCTGAAAAAAATCGCCGCCATGGCCGAGGCAACTTATACGGGCTTTGCCCCGCATAATCCGAGCGGCCCGGTCGCCAATGCCGCTACCCTGCAGGTAGCCGCCTGCTGTCCGAATTTTTCCATTCTTGAAATTATGTACAGCGACGTTACTTGGCGCAAAGAGGTTTGCAGTGAAGCGCTTGACTACAAAGACGGATACATTGCCATTCCCGACAAACCGGGCATCGGCATTGAAATTGATGAGGAAAAATGCCTGGAGCATCCCTACAGTGTGCACACACTGCGGCACTACACCGGTGCATTGACCGATATCCGCCCCGCAAAAACCGAATTTTATTTTTAACAAACACAGACAATGCCCCGACTGAAAAAAGTCGGGGCATTGTCGTATTTCTAAAGGAGAAAAATTTATGACCCCCGTATTTCGAAAAATCAATGCAAACGATCAGGCACTGTTTTTGGTAATGAGCGATGAATTTTACCATTCCCCTGCCGTTTTGCATGACATTGATGCAAGCTTTCATCAAAGAACATTTGACGAGTTGATGCGCAGCGACGAATATGCAGACTGCTACATCATTGAGGCGGACGGTGCAGCGGCGGGATATGCGCTGTTGGCCAAAACGTTCAGCCGTGAAGCGGGCGGCATTGTGGTCTGGATTGAAGAATTGTATCTTCGCCCCGCCTATCAAGGACAAGGATTGGGCAGCAGCTTTTTCCATTGGATTGAGCAGCAATTGCCGGCAGCGCGCTATCGGCTGGAAGTGGAGCCGGAAAATGTGCGCGCCGCCCGACTGTACGAGCGCCTGGGCTATAGCGTTCTCCCCTACCGCCAAATGATCAAAGAATAAAAAGAGCAATCCCGCAAAAGGCACTTTCAGTACCTTTTGCGGGATTGTTTTTTCGAAAAATAAAAATTTTCATTTTGCCGAACCGTAGCTTTCATCAATTCTGCGGCAAATTTCCTCAAACGGCACCGAGCCGTCCAAAATCACGGTGTACCAATGTTTTTTATTCATGTGCCATCCGGGGTAATACCGTTTATAATCCACCAATTTTTTCAGCTTTTCCGGCGGCATTTTAAGATCTAAAATTTCTACGGTTTCTTCACTGTCCATACCGAATTTTCGACGCGAAACCGTCATCAACACACCGTACCATTTTTGAGAGTCTTTACGCCGAAAAATGGCATTTTGCGGAGATTTTTCCCACAAATGCTCCGGCTGATCCCCGTATTTTTCTCGCACATAGGTAATCAGCTTAATCGTCTGAATACCACTGAAAATTGCCGTTTCACAGCAATGCGCGGCAATATCCGAAAGCACCTCGGTAACCGCTGCACGCACACGCCCCACAAACGCCCCGACAGCGTCGGTTTTATACAACACATATTCCTCTCCGGTCGATTTTTCCGTCAGGGCGGTCATCGGCAGTCCGCTTTTACCGACCGTAACATTCAGAAAAAACTCGCCGTCAAAAATTTCCGTTTGGTACCTATAGCTTTCACCGACTCTTTGAAAGCCGTAGGCGCGAAGGGCTTGGGTACTGAACTTTTTATATTGAAAAATTTCCTCAAACATATCGGCCTCTCCTCAGGATTACATTGTCCGTTTTGTTCCTCAAAAAAATTGCGGCGCCCAAGTAATGCGCCGCAATTTTTATGACTTTATCGTACGGGCGGCCGACGCATAAGTGGCGACAAAAGCCGCGCTGATCAACACACCGCCCAAAACATCGCTGAACCAATGCACACCGGACAACAATCTGCCCACAGCCATGGCAATCATCATCAACAGCATAAAAGCACACTGGATGACCTTGGCCCGCTGATTGCCGACATTCCGACAAATCCAGACCACGGCCGCCCCCATAATGGTGCAGGTCAGCATGGTGTGGGACGAGGGATACGATGC
>CAKRPM010000172.1 GCA_934378025.1 uncultured Eubacteriales bacterium
CGCAGGGGCAGCGTGTAGTGCGTGCCTTTGGGTATGAAAAAGAAAGTTTAAAAAACTTTGACGAGGTAAACGGGCGTTTGCAAGTCGCCGCGCAACGCGCCACCTTTTTTTCCAGCTTGACCAATCCCAGTACACGGATGGTCAATAATATTGTGTATGCCGTGGTGGCGTTGATCAGTGCTTTATATGCCGTTTCGGGCGGCATTACCGTCGGTCAGCTCAGCGTTTTTTTAAGCTATGCTTCTCAATATGCCAAGCCGTTTAATGAAATCAGCGGCGTGGTGGCCGAACTGCAAAATGCGCTGACCTGTGCACAACGGGTTTTCGAATTTTTAGAGGTGCGGGAGGAAAGCCCGGATCCGGTTCATCCAGTTTGCCCGTCGCCGCGCGGTGCCGTTCAGCTCGAAAAGGTCAGCTTCCGCTACAATCCCGAGCGCCCGCTGATTGAAGATTTCTCCCTGGCGGTTCAACCGGGACAGCGGATTGCCATTGTCGGTCCGACCGGGTGCGGCAAGACCACGCTGATCAATCTCTTAATGCGTTTTTATGATATTACGGGCGGTAAAATTTCTGTAGACGGCGTTGATATTACCGATATGACGCGCGCGGATTTGCGCCGCAGGTACGGCATGGTGCTGCAGGATACTTGGCTTTCCTCCGGCACCGTACGCGAAAATATTGCCTACGGCCGCCCGGAGGCGGACGAGGAGGAAATCATTGCGGCGGCAAAGGCGGCGCATGCCCATTCCTTCATTCGTCGGTTGCCGCAGGGCTATGACACAAAGCTGACGGAAAACGGCAGCAATCTTTCGGCGGGGCAGCGACAGCTGTTATGCATTGCACGCGCCATGCTTTCTTTGCCGAATATGCTGATTTTGGATGAGGCAACTTCCAATATCGATACGCGTACCGAACAAAAAATTCAAAGCGCCTTTGCGGAGATGATGCGCGGGCGGACCTCGTTTATTGTGGCGCATCGTTTGTCTACCATTCGTCAGGCCGATGTCATTTTGGTGATGAAAGACGGCAAAATCATCGAGCGCGGCGATCATCGGTCACTGCTGGAAAAGGGCGGGTTTTACGCTACGTTGTATAACAGTCAATTTGCCGAATGATTGTTCTTCATAAAAAAGCACGATCTCACCTAAGTGAGATCGTGCTTTTGGTTTGTGCGGGAAAATCAGTCGTCCAGGGTATCATCGGATTCGATGGTGTCCCCGATGCCGCCGATCAGACCGTCCAAAATGGTGGTGGTCACATCCACGGCGCTGAACTCCTCGTATACCACGCCGTTGTATTCGTACTGAATATAGGCCATGGCACTGCGAACCTTGCCGGGGTTGATGCCCGTGATTCGGAAGGAGTAGGTTTTGTAAACACGGGACAGCCCGGTTTCACTGGCGGCATAACTGTAGGTTTTCATTTTTAAGCTGCCGGTGTCGCCGCCGAACAGACGGGCGCTGCAGTATTTCTCCAGCGTCAGTGCGTCATCGGCATATTTGATACCGTAGTCCAGAACCTTAATGTCCTCGGTGGCATAGTCGATCGCTCCGGTCGGATCCAGATTCACCTCCCAATAGCTTTCATACTTGCCGTCCGCCCCTTGGGTTAACCCGCGGCCGAGCGACAGTGTAAATAAAGACTGGGCGGGTTGATTCGTGAGGATCACGCTTGCAATGTACAGGGTGTCGGTACCGTCGCGGGTAATTTTTACCCAAACCTTATGGGTGCCGACGCTGTTAAAGGACGGATTTTGAGAAACGAAGTCTTTTCCGTTAACGGAGTAGGTGACTTGATCGCCTTCCAGCGTTCCCTCAACGCGAACGCTTTGCGGACCGTTTTCCACAGAACCCTTGTATCCGTATACGCGAACAAGTCCTGCTGCGGGATCTTTTACGGTGAGTACAAAGGAACCAAAGAGGGGATCATGATCCGCCCGTTCCAGTTTAAAGTAGACGGTCAGGGTGCCCACATCGGTCAGCGTGGGGGCTTCGGCGGTATAGGTTTCGCCGTCCGTGCTGTAGGATATGGTGCTCTCGTCCGGGATGTTGATGACGGCGCTCTTGGGACTGCCGTCGTAGTCAAAGACCGTTTGTACAATTTCAAATCCGGTCAGGGTGGCCGGGATGGCGGTAACGTCTTTTTTGGCGTCGCAGTTTTTGCAGTGAATGGATTTACTGCCCGCGGTCAACTGGCCCGGTTGAACATCGATGGTAAAGTCGTCCTCCCAGTCATGTCCCGTGGCGGGGATGGACTCGATTTTTTCGGTAGAGCATACCGTGCAGACGTATTTTTCACTGCCCGCTTCCGTGCAGGTCGGCGCTTTGATTAGCGTGCCGTTATCCCAGATATGGGACTCGCCCTTTGTCCACCCGGTGATTTCGGCTACCTTGGCAATCAGCTCTTCGGAAAGGGATTGATGCGCCGTAGCGCTCGGATGACCCAGTACACGATCCGATGCCGTGGTCAGAGGCAGGAAATACACATTCGCATCGCCCGCATCGTTCATCTCTGTCACACATTCCTGTACCTGTGCGGCATAGGTTGTCGTCATAGCGCCGTAGGCATAGATGATTTTGGCGTTGGGATAATATCCTCTGATTTGCTGCAAAAAGCTCTTGCAGCCCGTTTTAAATTCGGCGGTTGCCTGATCCCCGGAGCCGCCGGAGGTGTCGTTGGTGCCTAAGTTGATCACAATAACGTCCGGTGTGTACTGACCGAAATCATAAGCGGTTTGTTCATTGTAGTCCACCCATTGCACAATTTCGGGCATCAACAGCGTAGTGGATTGATCCGTATTGCGAACAATGCCGCGACCCGAAATGGCGATGGTTTGATTTTCCGCACTGAAATAATCGGCGGTTTTTGCCGCATAGGTGATGGTGCCGTCCTCGGTGGCTGTGCTCCAGGCGGTGGTTGAACTGTTGCCCAAAGTGCCGTAACCGACGGTAATCGAGTCGCCGATCATCAGCATTTTGCGGCAAGAGGCGGCGGGCGGTGTTTCCTTAACGCCGTCATTTTCCAACCACAGATAACTCAGCCCCGCCGTGGATGAACGGCCGTTAGTACGTTTAATAACCTTTATGGTATGCTTTTCGTTACTCAGCCCCGTAGCCAATACAACATTCTGCTTGGTAAAGTTCAGCGGAATGGTTTGCGTTTTCTTGCCGTCGACATATACGACAATGTAGGCGGTATTGGTGCTGTCCGGGTTGTTGGAATGGAGTGTCGCTTCAGCGCCCGTTCCGGTAAAGGAAAATTCAAAGCCGCTGTTGCTCCAGTTGAAATAATGAACATCATCGTTTTTGAAGGTTCTGCCCATCCAACGGATTTCGCTTTCAATGTCGTACAGTTGCGCCGCGTCGACGTCCGGCTGGCCGTCTTTATAGCATAGTCTGGTCTTCTCCGCATTGGTATAGTACGGCATATACATTTCATTTAAAACAAAGCTGTTTCCGTCATCGATAAAGTGGACGGGATCGTTTACGGCAGTAACCGTGTAATTGTTTTTGCCCACCACGTCGCT
>CAKRPM010000173.1 GCA_934378025.1 uncultured Eubacteriales bacterium
CAGGACTCGTCAACGGTGAACTCCAAGAAGAATTTGGCAATATCCACCATGCAGTTATCCTCGTCCATGATGATCAAGCCGCCGGAACCGACCATCGCGCCGATTTTGGCAAGCGAATCATAGTCAACGGGCGTATCAATCAAGGAAGCAGGAATACAACCGCCGGACGGACCGCCGATCTGCGCCGCTTTGAACTTTTTGCCGTCGGGAACGCCGCCGCCGATATCCTCAACGATCTCACGCAGCGTGGTGCCCATCGGGATTTCCACCAGACCGGTATTTTTAATTTTGCCGCCCAGTGCGAATACCTTGGTGCCGCGCGCCGTTTCGGTGCCCATACCGGCGAACCAGTCGGCGCCTTTCAAAATGATTTGCGGAATATTGGCATACGTTTCCACGTTATTGTTCATGGTCGGAATTCCGAAAATACCCTTTTCGGACGGGAACGGAGGACGGGGACGCGGCTCACCGCGGTGTCCGCCGATGGAGGTCATCAGTGCGGTTTCCTCACCGCAAACAAACGCGCCCGCACCCAGACGAACCTCAATATCAAAATTAAAGCCGGTGCCGAAAATATCCGTACCTAACAAACCGTATTCTCTTGCCTGCTTAATGGCAACCTGCAAACGATGCACCGCAATCGGATACTCCGCACGGACATAGATAAATCCGCGGCAAGCTCCGACCGCATAAGCGGCAATCGCCATGGCTTCCAAAACCGCGTGCGGGTCGCCCTCCAAAACGGAACGATCCATAAACGCACCCGGGTCACCCTCGTCGGCGTTACAACATACGTATTTTACATCCGCCTTGGTTTTCGCAGCCAGGCTCCATTTTAAGCCGGTCGGAAATCCCGCGCCGCCGCGGCCGCGCAAGCCGGAATCGGTAATACATTTGATAACATCCTCGGGCTTCCACTCCGTCAACACCTTGCACAGTGCGGCGTAGCCGTCCACCCCTATGTATTCCTCAATATCCTCAGGATTGATCACACCGCAGTTGCGCAGCGCCACACGTTTTTGCTTGGCATAGAAATTCGTTTCGCTGAGCGACTTGGTTACACCGGTGTCCTGATTGACGGTTTCTTCATATAAATATTTCTTTACAATACGGCCTTTGATAATGTGCTCCTGCACGATTTCCGGAATATGCTCCGGCGTCATGCGGCTGTAAAACGCCCCCTCGGGGTATACAATCATGATCGGGCCGAGTGCGCACAAACCGAAACATCCGGTGGTTACCACCTTGACCTCGTCCTGCAGGCCGTTGGCCGTCAGTTCATCATTCAGCGCCTTTACGATTGCGGCGGAGTTTGAAGATGTGCATCCGGTACCCTCGCAAACCAGAATATGGGATCTAACCATTTTTATGCCTCCTATTCCCCGGCCTTTTCGGCCGCTCCGATGGTATATTCTTCCACAACCTTGTTATTTACAAGATGCTCCAGAACAATCCGAGATGCCTTTTCCGGTGTCATTTTTACGTATGTTGTCTTTTTGCCGCCCTCGATAATTTCGACGATCGGCTCCAGTCGGCAAATCCCGATACAACCGGTCTGCGTGACCATAACGTTGTTGAGATTTCTCGCCTGTACCTCTTCCAAAAATTTGTTCATTACCGGACGGGCGCCCGCGGCGATACCGCACGTCGCCATACCGACTACCACGCGGGTTGCGTTCACCTCGTCATACTCGCGCAACTGAACCTTATGGGCCATTTTGGCTTTGATTGCCTGCAATTCAGCTAAACTTTTCATTTAAAGCTTACCTCCCTCAATACTCTCTAAATTTTCATCAATATACTCGCCGATCCAATTTAATATTTCCGGTGTCGAAAGCGGAATTTCCCCCAGCGTCTGCCGAAGCTCGTCGGTGTCCAGCACAAAAGCGCCCAGATCGGTTTTATGCGTATAGATAAACCGCGTTGTTTCGTGCATACCGATCAGTACTTTGATTGTACCCGCCATATCGCCCAGCGGCATACGATCCAAATGCGTCAGCTGAAAGCATGCCGTTACGCAGGTGCCCGCGCCGATTTCGGAGGTGATATGAAAATCCCCCGCACAGCTCTGCGCCGCTACCTTTAAAAGAGACAGCCCCAGCCCCACCTTTCTCGTGGTGCGCGTCGTCACAAACGGATCGGTCACCTTTTCCAGAAACGCCGGGTCCATGCCGCATCCGTTATCCCGAACGGATACCTCCAGCCGATCATCCCGAACGCTTTCCGAAACGGTAATCTCCACACGGGAAGCCTTTGCCTTCACCGAGTTTTCGACAATATCCAGAATATTCAGCGAAATTTCTTTCATCTTCAGTTCATGTATTTTGCAAGAATGTCCGGGATTTGATCCGGCGTCAAACGACCGTATACGTCGTCATTGATCGTCATAACCGGCGCCAATCCACACGCACCGATGCAGCGCGTTGCGTCCAAAGAAAACTTTCCGTCCGGAGTGCAGCCGCCGACATCAATGTTCAAAATTTCTTTGACTTTATTGACCAAATCACCGCTGCCCTTTACATAGCAAGCGGTGCCAAGACATACGGAAATCTTGTATTCCCCCTTGGGCACCAGCGAAAACTGCGCGTAAAAGGTGGCCACGCCGTAAATGTCCTCCAGCGAAATATGCAGCTTGTCGGAAATAATGGCCAACACCTCATACGGCAAGTAACCGTAAATTTCCTGCGCGCCCTGCAAAACCGGCATCAACGGCCCGTCCTGATTTTTGTGTTCTTCAATCAGGGCAAGCAGTTTTTCTTCCTGCTCTTTGGTTCCTTTAAAGGGAATCGTGCATCTTGTACTCATCGAATAATCACCCTTGTCCTTTCCCGCGTGCAAACAAAAATGCCGCACCGCGATTGCCGCCGTTTCAAGGAGCGGCGACACCCCTTTTTTACTTTTGTTTCCAAATCATTCCAAAAAATTATATACCTATTATATAAAATTGGCATAACACTGATAACTATACCACAGTTTCCCCCAAATTTCTACATTTTTTTCTAAAAAATATATATTTTTTATTCAAAACCCGCTTTTTTTAACAAAAAGTCAAAAACGTGCGGTAAATCCGGGCATTCCAAAGTCAAAAAATTCTCGTCCGTACGCTCGGCAATGTCCTCCAGATAATGCGCGTCCGAGTCGTGCAAAAAGAAATAAGGCGCCTCGGACAGCGCCGGATTTTTTTCAAAAAAATCGGGCGGCACATTTTTGGAAAGCTCCGCCAGGGTATACCCCATCGACCGATCGAAATAGCCGAACACGGCGCACATGCTTTTGGTTTGCTTATCGATATGCGCCGGAATCGGAAGTCCGTCATACCGCCGCAATAATGTCGGCAGCAAATCTACCGACAGCGCCGTTGCATTGATCAGATATCGCTCATCCTCCCCGATGATCTCGTCGTTTTCATCCAAAATCAGCTGCCTGCCGAACAGCTCGGTTCGATTTTTGATATCGGGCAAGGCCGGGCGCACGCACTCCTTTTCAAAGCACTGCGCCCCCTCCAGCGATCGAAA
>CAKRPM010000174.1 GCA_934378025.1 uncultured Eubacteriales bacterium
TCTTATCACCAATGGCATACATATATTTTTTTCCTCCTGTTTCGTGAAAACAGACCGAAAAATCGGCCTCTTTTCAACTGTTATTATACACTTTTTCGACAAAATAATCAAGCAAAAATCCGCTGAAATTTAAAAAATGGTTGTATTTAACAGAAAAAATGTTATAATAGTTATAGATTTTGTGAAAGGGGAGACAAAATATATGGCTTTTTTTGATGATGTTGTACGTACCACGCAAAAGGCGGGGAAATTGGTGGCGGAAAAGGCGACGGATGTATATGATCTGACCAAAACCAGCTATATTTTGGCGGGACTTGAAAACGAACTGAAGGACGTTCTCGCTCAAATCGGCGGTTATGTGTTGGATGCGGATTTGACCGGCGCTTCCCATGAGGAGGAAATCGCGGCGGCGCTTCTGAAGGCAAAATCGTTACGCGCGGATATTGAAGAGGCGGAAAAGAAAAAATACGATTTGAAAAATCAGACGGTTTGCCCCGATTGCGGAAAAGCCAACGAAAAGGGCGCCGCTTTTTGCAGTGCCTGCGGCAAAAAACTGGGCGAATAATCAAAAATAATATCTTCGGAAAAGTTCAACCGAACGGTTGAACTTTTTCGGGTTATTAACGGAGGAATTGTCTTTGTCAAAAATACAGAAGAATTTTTTAAGCGGCGCATTGATTTTGACCATTGCCAACGCTTTGGTCAACCTGATCGGCGCGCTTTATAAAATACCGCTGGCCAATTTGATTGATACGACCGGCATGAATTATTATAACGACGGATATCAAATTTATGCATTGATGTTTGTACTTTCCACGGCGGGGGTGCCGGTGGCGATTTCCAAGATGGTCAGTGAAGCGGTGGCCAAGGACCGCGCCAACGAGCCGCGCAAAATTTTGAAAAACGGACTGCTGATTTTCGGTTTGATCGGCCTTTTGCTGACCTCGCTTATGATTGTGCTGATGCGTCCGCTTTCCGGCCTGCTTCAAAACGGAAATACGGTCAATTACTGTATCGCCATGATTGCGCCGTCCATCTTTTTTGTATGCGTATCGGCGGTCATCAAGGGGTATTTTCAAGGCTATAAGTGTATGACGCCGACCGCTTGGTTCCAGGTGATTGAGGCGGCGTTTAAGCTGTTTGGCATTGTGATTATTCTGGTGCTGATTCAAAAAGGGTACGGCGACAATTATATGGTGCTTGCCTGCGGCGGTACGCTGGGGGTTACCTGCGGATCGTTTATTGCAACGCTGTTTATGGTGACGCGCCTGCTTTTGGAAAAGGACATCGGGCGGCATGTGCCCGAGGCACTTCCCAGCCGCACCAACCGTCAGATCACACGAACCATTATTTCGCTGGCCATACCGATTTCGCTCAGCTCAACGGTTATGAGCATTACTTCGACGTTGGACATGTTTTTGGTCAAATATTCTCTGCGGCAGTACGGTCTGGATGTGGCGGGGGTAAAAGACGTGTACGGCGCGTATACGGGTGCCACCTCTTCACTGTTCAATCTGCCGCCCAGTATCACCATTACGGTGGGCATTGCGGTACTGCCGTTTTTGACGACGGCATTTGCCAAAAACAATCAGGCGGAGGCATTTCGCAATATGCGTTCGGCTTCCAAGGTGGTCAGTCTGTTTGCCATGCCGTGCGCTATGGGAATGAGCGTTATGAGTGAGCCGATTATCAAATTGCTGTATACAAAGTCCTATTGGGAAGTGGCAATTCCCGCGCTCAGACTGTTAGCGATTTCAATATTTTTTGTAAGCTTCGTTTCGTTGACCGGCGTGTTTTTGCAATCGGTCGGCCGCGTGAAAATCACCCTTGCCACCATGGCAATCGGCGCGGTGATGAAATTATCGGTTAATTTGCTGATGGTGCAGAAAATCGGCATAATGGGCGCCCCGATGGGGACGTTTGCGTGTTACGGCAGTATTTTTGTGCTGAACACGATGATCATTCGCCGTAAAATGAATTTCAAAATGCCGTATCGGCTGATTTTTATAAAACCCTTTGTATGCAGCGCGCTTTGCTGCGGTGCGGCGTACGGCAGCTGGAAGGGACTGTGCCTGTTGTTGGGTGAGAGCAAGCTGTGGCTGATTGTGGCGCTTTTGTTGGCGGTTGCGGTGTATGCCGTCAGTGTTTTGGCGTTGCGCGTATTGGAAAAAGAGGACATGGTGTTGATCCCGAAAGGGGAAAAGATCGGCGCCTTGTTGGAACGTAAAGGATGGCTTCGATGAATAAAAGCAGTTTTGTCGGCAAAGAGCATTTTACTTTTGATGATTTGGTGGAATTGATCAAAATTTTGCGTTCACCCGAGGGGTGCCCGTGGGATCGGGTGCAGACGCATCGTTCCATCCGCAATAATTTTTTGGAAGAAGCGTATGAAGCGGTGGAAGGAATTGATTTGGCGGACGCGCATATTCTTCGGGAAGAATTGGGCGACGTTCTGCTGCAGGTTTTGCTTCATGCGGAAATTTCCGAAAAAGACGGCGAATTTGCCCTGCAGGATGTGTTGGACGGCTTGGGGAAAAAGCTGGTGTTTCGGCATCCGCACGTTTTCGGTGAAATGACGGCGGAAAACGAGGCGCAGGCACTGGACAATTGGGACGCGCTGAAAAGACGGGAAAAAGGACAAAAAACCTCGGTGCAGGCAGTGCTGTCGGTGGCCGCGTCTCTGCCGGCATTGATGCGTGCGCAAAAGCTTTCCAAAAAGGCAATAAAAAACGGGTTGTGGAAGCAAGAGGGCGATATTACCGAGCATTTAAGCGCGTTTTTGCAAACGCCCAGTGAGCAAAATGCGGGGCGGATTTTGTTTGAAATTGCCGCAATGTGCGGCACGGAGAAAATCGACGCAGAGCAGGCGCTTTTTAATGAGAACCGAAATTTCTGCGAGCAACTTGCGAAAAAGGAAAATATCCGCTGAAAAAGCGGATTTATTGCATAAAAAAACAGACAATTCTTTGTACAACTTGCACACAAATGCGATTTCCGGCGAATTTTTTTCAAAAAGGTATTGCAAAATTGCTGTTTTTTTGGGATAATAGATGTATAAAAAACAGGACAAACATTGATGCCTGTCTTGTGTATTTTAAGGAGGAAATTTAAAATGAACAAAGCAGAGTTGGTTGCTGCGGTTGCCGCAAAAACGGATCTCTCTCAAAAGGACGTTGCAAAAACGCTTGCAGCGATTCTGGACGAGATCAAGGACGCTCTGAAAAAAGGCGATAAGGTTCAGCTGGTTGGCTTTGGATCTTTTGAAGTTCGCGACAGAAATGCCAGAAAAGGCAGAAATCCGAGAACCGGTGAAGAGATCACGATCGAAGCTTCCAAGAGCCCGGCATTCAAAGCCGGTGCCGATTTCAAAAAATATATCGGATAATTTCACCCAGCGTAAAAGAGCCGACGTTTTTGTTGGCTCTTTTTTATTTCAGTGAGGAGTTTTGGGTATGCGTTTGGATAAATATTTAAAGGTTTCCCGCCTGATTAAAC
>CAKRPM010000175.1 GCA_934378025.1 uncultured Eubacteriales bacterium
CCCCTATATTGATACATATAAAGGTCTGATCAAAAACATTGCAGAGGTGGAAGCGTATCGGAAAGAAGCGGCCGCCAAATCGGATTTTGAGCGCAGCGAACTGGCCAAGGACAAAACCGGCGTACGCCTGGAGGGCGTAATGGCCGTCAATCCCGTCAACGGTAAGGAAATTCCGATTTTTGTATCCGATTATGTGTTGATGAGCTACGGCACCGGCGCAATTATGGCGGTACCGGCGCATGATACGCGCGACTATGATTTTGCCAAAACCTTCGGACTGCCCATGGTGCAGGTGGTAGCGGGCGGAGATATCAGCAAAGAAGCCTTTACCGATGTGGCGACCGGAACCCTGATCAACAGCGGATTTTTGGATGGCTTGAGCGTGGCGGAGGCCAAGAAGAAAATTATTGACTTTTTGGAAGAAAAGAAAATCGGCACGCGTAAAGTGAACTACAAATTGCGCGACTGGGTATTCTCCCGTCAACGGTATTGGGGCGAGCCCATTCCGATTGTGCATTGCAAACACTGCGGTCCGGTGGCCATTCCGGAAAGCGAACTTCCGCTTAAACTGCCCGAGGTGGAAAGCTACGAACCGACAGATACGGGAGAAAGTCCGCTGGCCAAAATTACCGATTGGGTTAATACCACTTGTCCCAAATGCGGTGCCCCGGCGGTGCGGGAAACAGATACCATGCCGCAATGGGCAGGCTCTTCCTGGTACTTTTTGCGTTATCTCGATCCGCACAACGATCATGAAATCGCTTCCAAAGAAGCGCTGGCCTATTGGATGCCGGTGGATTGGTACAACGGCGGCATGGAGCACACAACGCTGCATTTGCTGTATTCCCGTTTCTGGGCGAAATTCTTGTATGATATCGGCGTTTTGCCGTGTAAAGAGCCGTATGCCAAGCGGACCTCTCATGGCATGATTTTGGGCGAAAATAATGAGAAAATGAGCAAATCGCGCGGCAATGTGGTCAACCCCGACGATATTATCGATCAGTTCGGTGCGGATACACTGCGTTTGTATGAAATGTTTATCGGCGATTTTGAAAAGAGCGCGCCGTGGTCCACCAATTCCATTCGCGGCTGCAAGCGGTTTTTGGAGCGCGTTTTCTCACTGCTTGACATGCTGGAAGAGGGAACGCAATATTCCAAGGAGCTGGAAAGCTCTTTCCACAAAACCATTCAAAAGGTGACGGCGGATATTGAAAGCATGAAATTTAATACGGCGATTGCGGCATTGATGAGTCTGATCAATGAAATCTACGCCAAAGGCAGTATTAATCATGCGGAATTGAAAACCTTTATTACATTGCTCAATCCTTTCGCCCCGCATATTACGGAAGAAATTTGGGCGTTGGCCGGGTTTGAAGGGGCGTTATATCAAACGACGTTCCCCAAATTCGACGAGGCCAAGACCAAGAGCGACACCGTGCAGATCGTGGTTCAAATCATGGGCAAGGTGCGCGGAAAAATCACCGCTGCGGCCGACGCGGACGAACAGACCGTTTTAAACGCGGTGAAAGAGGACGAAAAGCTGGCCGCTTGGTTGGAAGGGAAAAATATCGTTAAAGTGATCTATGTTCCCGGAAAATTGATGAATATTGTTGCAAAATAATTTTTTTGAAGAATAATTATTGACAAGTCCCATCTTTTTAGGTATAATGCTATTATCCGTAAATATTACGGCGTGTTCGTTTAGCGGAGGGAGGGAAAAACCAGTGGCAGAAATCCGCGTTAAGGATAACGAATCTTTGGACAGTGCTTTAAAGAGATTTAAAAGACAATGCGCCAAATCCGGCGTTCTTTCTGAAATCAGAAAGAGAGAGCACTATGAGAAACCCAGCGTTAAGAGAAAAAAGAAGTCAGAGGCAGCTCGCAAGAGAAAGTATTAAACTGACCATTTTTTGTAATGCAAAAAGGGACAAGTACTGTAGGTACTTGTCCCTTATTTTTTAAAAGCGGCCGATATAAGGCCGCTTTTTTTCAGTCAATTTTAAATTCATCCGGTGAAAACGTTTCTTTTTTTAAAACGTGCGGCGCGGGGGAGCGTTTAAGCGGGGAATAAAGAAATTTACGGCAGCAAAAATCGGCACGCACAATGCCCTTTTTCGGACATAACACCTGATCCTTCAAAATAATCGGATCGGCATGCGTACAATAAGCGCAGCATTTTTCAATATTCTTTGAAAAAATCATGAGAAATCCCCCTTTATGCTCTTATTATATATGTTGCGGCCGCATTTGTCAAAGCAAATCTCAAATTGCCGAAAAAAGGAAAAAGAGGAGCGGTAAAAGAAGGGTCATCGCAATTTTTCCGAGCCATAAATAACGAAGCTTTAAATCGCTTTGCCGCACGAACGAGGCGCACTGTACAAAAACGCAAAACCCGGACCATCCCAGCAGCGCGCACAGCAAAAGCATCGGCTGCTTTTCAAAAAGCGCGACGCCGTGTAAAATTTCAATTCCGCCGACGCCTAAAAGCCGTAAATTTTCATCGATCGGCAGCCACTTCAAAAAGTCGCAAAAAATACCGAAAAACACGGTCAGCGCACAGACAAATAAAATTTGATCGGTCGCGATGCGTGTGTTTTTTAAAAAAGATTCGGATACTTTTGCACCGGCGGCGGCACCGCCTTTTTTCATTTTGTCGGGGACAAAAAGGAGAAAAATGAGCAGCGCCGCGCACAGTTGCGCCAAGAAAAGCTTGTATCCCAACGCCCGCTGCCCCAATAATTTGTCTCCCACGGCGGAAATTAAAAAAGCCGGGGAGGCCAGCGCCGTACAAAGCAACAAACGCTCGGCCTGCGTGCGCGTGATTTTTCCGTCGCCGTAATAAGCGCAAACCGCGCGCGTTCCCAACGGATAGCCGCAAACGGCGCCGATGCAAAAGCAACAAAACGCCGGCGGCATCAGGGTGTCCAGCCCGAAATCATATAAAATGCCGCTGACAATAAAAAACGGGAAAAGAGCCGGCAGTAACACGGTGGCGCACAGCTGCAGCGAATCGCTGACAGAACGGCGCACCTGTGCGGATAAAAGAACCAGCACCGCAATGATCATCAGCGGCAGCAGCGCTTTTGCTTTGGTACGCATATTTCATCCCCTCCGTTTATAAGTATATAGTATCAAAACTCCAAAAAGAACGGGTGAGTCACTTGCGGGCAAAGGGCGAAAAAACAGAAAACGGCTGGCACAGTCTGGTACGGGCGCTGCGCCTACCGGAAACGGCGCTGACAACGACAACACAAATCGAACTGGTCGGACAGCATGAAATGAACATTGAAAACGCAAGAGGAATTTTGGAATATGACGATCATTTTATAAAGCTTTTTTTGGGAGAGAAAAGCCTTATTATCGAGGGACGGGGACTGCGCATTGATCTGTTTTTGGAAAAGACGATTATTGTGCGCGGCCATATTGAAACCGTTTCGTTTGTATAAGGAGAAAAGCGGTGTTTGGA